>JAUVTH010000018.1 GCA_030601615.1 Gemmatimonadota bacterium | reverse complement strand
CCACCAGCACTGGACGGCAGCGGGCGCGACTGGTGCGCGCTCATTCAGGATGCCGGCATTCAGGAACAGGCGGGTAGTCGCTCACGGAGCATTGTCATCCGCGAACCGTTTGTAGTGCGTGAGGGCGAATCGACCTATACGCTCGCCCCGCACGATGGCTACCGTGTCACAGCGGTCATCGAGTTCGACCACCCTGCCATCGGCAGGCAGTCGGTCACGGTCGAAGTGGAGCCGGAGACGTTCTGCAGCGAGATCGCGCCGGCCCGGACCTTCGGGCTCGAGAGCTGGAGGGACATGCTGCACGCAAAGGGGCTCGCACTCGGCGCTACGTATGAGAACACGATAGTGGCAACCGAGGAGGGCCTGGCCGAAGGCACCGAACTGCGGTTTTCCGACGAGTTCGTGCGACACAAGGTACTGGACCTCGTGGGGGACCTGGCACTCGCGGGGGCTCGCATCCGGGGTCACATCATAGCAGAGAGACCGAGCCATCGAGGGAATGTGGCAGTCGCTCGCCGGCTCAGGAACCTGCTCTTCCGACCGGCGGACGGTAGTCCCGCCCTCGACATCAACAAGATCCTCGAGTACATACCCCACCGATACCCCTTCCTGCTCATCGACCGGGTGCTGGAGTTCGAAGGTGGGAAGCGCATACTCGGACTGAAGAACGTCACGATCAACGAACCGTTCTTCCAGGGCCACTTTCCCGATCACCCGATCATGCCCGGCGTTCTGATCGTGGAGGCCATGGCCCAGGCAGGCGGTCTTCTTCTCATGAACGAGTTCGACGACCCGCACTCCAAGGTCGTCTATTTCATGTCGCTGGACGACGTCAAGTTTCGGCGTCCCGTCATGCCCGGAGACCAGCTCCTGTTCGAGTTACGGATGTTGCAGCTCAAGGGGCGCACCTGCCGCATGCAGGGCGAGACGCGCGTGAACGGCGATGTCGTCGCAGAAGCCACGATGTTGGCAAGAGTGATGGACAAATGACCGACCCCTCTGTCGCGATCTCCGAAGCGATACACGCCACTGCGATCCTGCACGCGGATGCGCGGATTCCCGACTCCGTGTCCGTCGGTCCGTACTCCATCATTGGCCCCGGCGTCGTGATCGGCGAGCGAACCACGATCGATTCCCACGTGCTCATCGAGCAGGACACTACGGTCGGAGATGACTGCCGGATCTTCAAAGGAGCTGTTCTCGGAACGGACCCCCAGGATCTCAAGTACGCGGGCGAGCAGACGAGTCTGGTCGTCGGCAACCGGACAACGATCCGGGAGTATGCGACACTCAACCGTGGTACCATCGACTCGGGCACGACCGTGGTGGGAGATGACTGCCTGATCATGGCTTACGCCCACGTATCTCACGACTCACACGTCGGCAACCACGTGATCCTTGCCAATGCGGTCAATATGGGCGGTCACGTGACCATCGATGACTGGGCGATCGTCGGCGGAGTGACGGCTGTGCACCAGTTCGTCAGGATCGGCAGCCATTCGTTCGTCGGAGGCGGTTCCCGGCTCCCCCAGGATGTAGCACCGTACGTTATGGTCGCGGGCAGTCCGTGCGAGGCGTACGGACTCAACGTCGTCGGCCTGCGACGCCGGGGTTTCCGGCGAGACGCCATTCGGCAGATCAAGGATGCCTACCGGTTGATCTTCCAGTCCGAGCTGAACGTTTCGCAGGCACTCGACGAGTTGTCGGCACGCGATGATCTCACTCCGGAAGTCGACTACATGATCGAGTTCATCCGGGCGAGCAACCGCGGTATCACGAAGTGAGTGACCTGCGCGTCGGAGTTGTGGGCGTCGGCCGGCTGGGATCCGTTCACGCGCGGATTCTCGGAGAAATGTCGGACTGTGATCTGGTCGGCGTGGCCGACGCAGATGGCGCGCGGGCTCGGGAAGTGGCAAACCGCCTCTCCGTAACTGCCTTCAACGCTGGCGAGCTGGCCGGGGAGTGCGATGCCGTTGTCGTAGCGGTGACAACGTCTGCGCACCACGAGGTCGCCCGTCTGGCGCTTGAATCCGGGTGTCACGTTCTGGTCGAGAAGCCGCTTACGCCTACACTCGCCGAGGCCGACGACCTGGTCGAAACAGCGGACCGCCTTGGGCTGTTCCTGGCCGTGGGTCACGTCGAAAGATTCAATTCGGCCATCCGTGCATGCCGGCCACTGCTCGACGATCCGCGATACATCTCATCGCAGAGACTGGCGAGGTTCCAGCCGCGCGGCACGGACGTCCCCGTCATGCTCGACCTGATGATACACGACATCGACCTCGTCCTCGGCCTGGTCGACAGCGCCGTGGTGTCCGTAGACGCGGTCGGAGTGCCCGTTCTCACCGACTCGATCGACATGGCGAACGCGCGAATCCGGTTCGCCAACGGCGCATGCGCGGACATCAGCGCCAGCCGGGTGTCCACCGAGCAGACCCGAGCTCTGCGCCTGTTCCAGCCGTCCGGCTACTTCAGCCTCGACCTCGCGAGCGGGGCGGGGGAGTACCTGAAGCGCCGTGATGGCATCGAGCTGGGCGAACTGGCCCGAACGACGGATCCTGGAGCGATATCCCTCGGCGACATTGTCGAGCGGGTCAAGATCCACGGTGACGGCGCAGAACCCCTCTGGCTCGAGCTGGAGGCGTTCCTCGATACGGTGCGCGGAAACGGAGGAGGAAGCGTCTCCGCGGCGGAGGGCAGAGCGGCATTGGAAGTCGCCCTGCGGATACAAAGTGAGATCGAGCGATCAGCCTATGTCCCTGTACAAGATACGCGAAGAGCGTAAGAAACTGGGAGTGGGCGCCAAGCGTGGCGCACGCCCCCTCACGCTGGTGTTTCTGCTCATCCTGGTGTTTCTGCTCATGAGCTATCTCAATCGGATTGTCTAGCCGAGCCGTTTTTTTGGCAGCTGGCGAACAGTCGGGAGACCTTCACGGCGCAGAGCTGGCTCGCGAGCTCCGACACCGTGTTCCCGGAGTGCGCCTGTATGGGCTGGGCGGAAGTCGTATGGCGGCCGAGGGTGTCGAGCTCCTGGCAGACCTCGACCGGCTGGCGGTCCTCGGCTTCGCGGAAGTACTACGCCATTTACCGGACCTTGCCAGGCTCCGGAGGGAAGTACGGCGCTTCCTCGTCGAGCGCGATGTAGACTTGCTCGTGCCGATCGACTACCCGGGTTTCAACCTCCCTCTCGCGCGTTTCGCTCGTCGGCAGGGGATACGGGTGCTCTACTACATTGCGCCACAAGTGTGGGCATGGCACGAGTCACGAGCCCGCAAACTGGGCGAAGACGCGGATCTCGTATGTGTCGTGCTCCCGTTCGAGGAGGAAAGGCTCCGCCGGTGGGACGTGCGTACGCGGTTTGTGGGCCACCCCCTCCTGGATCGAGAGGAATCCGCTTCGCAACCAGGGCAAGCTCTCGGCGAAGTTCCCGTCCTGGGCATTTTTCCGGGATCCCGTCGGCAGGAGGTCCAACGACTGCTTCCCCCCTTCCTCGAGGCTGGCCGCCTCCTCGCCAGAGAGATACCGAACCTGGACATCCAGGTGGCGCGTGCACAGGACCTGTCACCGTCCGTGTACGTGGAACTGGGTGGGATCCGTCTCGTGGAGGCCGAAGAGGCGAGCAGAGCGGCGACAGCCGCGATCACGAAGTCCGGAACGATCACGTTGCAGCTGGCGCTGGAGGGTGTTCCCATGGTAGTGGGATACCAGGTCAGCCCCGTCACGTATGCTGTCGCCAGGAGAGTCGTGCGGGTCGACCACATCTCGTTGGTCAACCTCGTCGCGGGCCGCGAGGTCGTTCCCGAGTTTGTCCAGGGAGAGGTGACGCCCGGTGCACTCGCTGCGGCGACAGCCTCGCTCCTGGATAGGGACAGCCCTGGACGGCGCGAGCAGCTCGCCGGGCTCCTCGAAGTAAGGGCCCGACTGGGCAGACCCGGTGCGGCCGCTCGAGTCGCCGAAGAATGCGTGCGACTCCTCGGAGATGGAATCTGACCGTGGGTGTCGATGCCACACTGATCGCCGCCAGGTACATCGGCCCGACGTTCCTGCGGACGCTCAGTAATACCTGGAGGTTCCGCCTCCTCGACACCGATGGCCGACGCGTGGATGTGCGGCCCCGGGCAGCGAGGGGCATCTACGCGCTGTGGCATTCCCAGCAGCTCGCCCTGACCCTTGCACACCGGAACCAGAACATCGCGGTGATCGTTAGCCGGCACCGGGACGGAGAGATCATCTCTAGAATGGTTGCGGGGATCGGTTATCGGACGATCAGAGGCTCCAGTACCCGGGGAGGATCGACGGCACTGCGGGAGTTCATTCGGGCGGCAGCCGAAGGTCACTCGTTGGCAATCACGACGGACGGACCCCAGGGGCCCGCGCGCCGGTGCAAACCCGGGGCGGTGCTCGCGTCCGCCCGAACGGGCCTGCCAATTGTCCCGGTCGCGGCCGCGGCGAGCCGGGTGTGGCAAGTCAGCAGTTGGGACGAGTTCTTCGTCCCGAAACCAGGGTCCGTGGTCTACTTGAACTACGGGGAACCCATCCCCGTCCCGGCCGACATTGAGCGAGAGGCGCTCGCCGATTGGCAGGACAGGGTGACGAGCGCCCAGAACGCAGCGAGCACTGTGTGCGAGAACGCAGTGGCACGCACCCTGGGGAAGAGCTCCCCGTGACTGCGCGTCGAGAGGGCATTACCGGGGTGGAACGCCGGGTGCGGGAAGCGTGGGCCGATCGCCCCGGCAGGGCCATGCGTCTCGCTTCCGGCGCGTATTCCGCGGTGGCCGACTTCAGGAATCTTCTGTACGACTCGCGCGTGATCGCCGCCAGGCAGGTTCCCGTGCCCGTGGTTTCCATTGGCGGGCTGACCGCGGGCGGCTCGGGCAAAACCCCGATCGCCTCCGACCTCGCTCGACGCCTGATCGACTCAGGCGTCGTGACGGCGATTCTCACGCATGGTTTCGAGGACGAGCTGGAAGTACACCGCCAGCTGTGCCCGGAGGCTCTGGTCTTCGGGGGCAGGGACCGGCTCGGCCTGGCCCGGGCGGCGGCTGAGGCCGGAGCGGAGCTCATCGTGCTGGACTCCGGGTTTCAGTACCGTCGCCTTCACCGGGACCTCGATATCGTGGCCGTCGACGACACGGTACTTGCCCTCCCTGTTCATCGACTTCCGGCCGGACCGTTTCGTGAGGGCCTGGCCGCCCTCGCGAGAGCCGACCTGGTGGTCCGAGTAGAAAGGAGCCTGCGGGCGCCTGCGGGGCGCACGAGCGTCACCGAGGCCGTTCCAGGGGCAATGCTCAGAGGCGTCGCGGGCGGGTTGGAGACACCACCCGTAATCGTCGCGCAAATCCGGCCAGGACCGCTCGTGGCCGTCACGGAAAGCGCCGGACGCATCGACACACCGTGCCCGAAGGTGGCCGTGGCTGGCGTCATGTGGCCGGACGTCTTCTTCTCCCAGGCCTCGCAGACCACGGGCAGCGTCGTCGAGACCGTCGCCCTTCGTGACCATGCGAGCATCCGTAAGGCCGGGGTCGTACGCCTGCGGGACCTCGCGGGTGAAGGGGGAATCGTGTGCACGCTGAAGGATGCCTCGAAGCTCGCCCGGAGCGTGGGGCGGGACGTGCCCATCTGGTACCTCTCCGAGAGCGTGAACTGGGTTGATTCCGGTACGCCACCCGCCGTGGTTCGGGCAGCGCTGAGCCTGCTGCCCTCCGCCACCGGCGCAGACTCGAGCGTGAGGGAATAGAAGCCCTGGACTGGCTTCGAACGGGCAGGCTGGCCGCCGGCTCCGGCCCGTGCCATCCGAGACCGGACAACGAGCACATCCTCAGGGCCGCGGTGCTCGCCCGATGATGAGGGAAGCAGGGACATGAAGCTGATGATCATGGCGGTGGGCTCGCCGCGCGATCGCGGAGTAGCCTCGGCGATTCGGGACTACGAGACAAGGGCCGGAAGATACTTCCGCCTTGAGACACTGGAAGTACCTTCAGCGAGCGGAGTGGGCAACGACCCGCGCCTCATCAGGGCGCGCGAAGCTGAAGACATCGGTCGCCGCCTGCCTGACGGACTGGACACGTGGGCTCTCACTCGCGAAGGTACCACCATGACTTCGCGCGAGCTGGCGGACAGCCTGGGCGACATGGCAACGTACGGACACGCCGGAGCCGTGTTCGTCGTCGGTGGAGCGTTCGGCCTCGACGAGGCGTTCGTCCGGCGCTGCAAACGGGCGATCTCCCTTTCTCGCATGACTCTGCCACACGACCTGGCCCGCCTTGTGCTGGCCGAGCAGCTGTACCGCGCGGGCACGATTCTGCGAGGTGAGCCCTACCACAAGGGAGATTGAGGGTGTCCGGCCCCACCCCAACGCGCGAGTGGTTTCGGGACTGGTTCGGAGAGGAGTACATCGCTCTATACCCGCACAGGGATGAAGGTGAGGCCAAGGCCGCGGTCGATCTCTTTCTGACGGCGGTGCCTCCGGGTCCACAAGCCACAGTCCTGGACCTCGCATGCGGAGCCGGTCGGCATATGCGAGAATTCCGGACGGCAGGCCTGGAGGCTACAGGCCTCGACCTGTCGCGGGAACTCTTGCGACGCGCGCGAAGCCAGACACCCGTAGACTCGCTGGTACGTGCAGACATGCGCGAGATCCCGTTCGAAGATGGGGCTTTCGACGGTGTGACGAGCTTTTTTACTTCTTTCGGCTACTTCCGTGAGCCGCTCGACGACCGTCGAGTTCTCAGAGAGATGGGACGCGTTGTGAAACGCGGGGGCAGTTTCATGCTCGACTTTCTTAACGCAGATCGCGTCCGGAGGGAACTCGTTCCCGAAGATATGCGCGAGATGGACGGAAAGCGGATCATACAGCGTAGAGAGATCCTCGACGGGTGCGTCATCAAGAGGATCCGGATCGAATCGACCACCGATGGATCCGCGAGTCACTTCGAGGAGCGCGTTCGCCTTTACAGTCGCGCTGAACTCGCATCCCTCCTGGAGGAGGCCGGGCTCGAGATCTCGCACCGGTTCGGGGATTATGAGGGGGCCACCTTCCGGTCGACCTCTCCGCGACTCATTCTGGCCGGCCATGTCATGGCGCTCCCGGAGGCAGCCTCATGACGCCCCTGGCCTTTGAGCCGGAGCGGCTGGCCGGCCCCGGAGGACTCGTTGCCGATTTGTTGAATGGCGACCCGGAGGCGCTCAGACTCTTCCCACCCGGTGTTCTCGATGCAACGGTCGCGCCGCTCGTCCCCGACCCGGCGAACGAATGCCGCATCCCAGAACAGGCCTTTGTTGGCGTCACGGCGCCGGGCCGAGAGAGGCTGGGACGCGTCATCTCGGGAGACGGGATCGTCGTTTCGACGGGTCAACAACCGCAGTTGTTTGGCGGCCCGCTCTATGTGCTTTACAAGGCGCTCACTGCCATCCACACCGCATCCGTCATCGAGAAGCAGCTCGGCCGGTCCTGCCTCGCCGTCTTCTGGGTCGCGGGAGACGATCACGACTGGAAGGAAGTCGCATCCATCGGGCTCCTGGACAGAGAGGAGAGGCTGCGCAGGGTGGCTATCGTCCCTGTGGAGGCGAGGGCGGGGCGCTCGGTCGGTCCGTCTCCGTTGCCGGACGACATCGGCGAGATCGCCCGTCAGTTCTGCGATGCGATGGAGCACCGTGACTCGGGAGATCCCTGGATCGACAGCCTGCTCGACTCGTACCGTTCTGGGCGCACATTCAGTGAGGCGTTTGTCGAGGTCGTATCCGGCTGGCTGGCCGAGTGGCCCATCGCGTTCGTGGATTCCGCGCATCCCGAGCTCCGACGAGCAGCCGGACCGTTCTATCGCGCGGTGCTGGAGAACCAAGAGTCGGTGGACGCTGCGCTCGCTGCGGGCACAGCCTCCGTGACGGACCTCGGCTATCGGCCCCAGTTGACCTACCTGGAAAACGCGGTACCGGTGTTCCGCGACACGGACGAGGGGCGGAGCCGGCTGTACGGGACGGGTCCAAACCTGCGAATCGGCCGAGGGGGTGAATTCCGCCCGCTCGTAGAGTTGCTCGCAGACGTCGCATCCGACCCCGTCCCATACAGTCCTTCCGCCGCCCTGCGTCCTGCGCTGGAGTCCTGGCTTCTGCCAGTAGCCGCCACCGTCCTCGGCCCCGGTGAGATCGCCTACTGGTCTCAGCTGTCACCCACGTTTGACCTCCTCGGCGTCACCATGCCAGCCATCCGCCCGCGACGGTCCTGGCGCGTGCTGGAACCGCGGGTCTCGCGGCTTCTGGAGAAGACCGGTGTGGAAGCAGAGGATCTGAGCGACGGCGGTACCGCAGCAGTCGCCGGTCTGGTGGAGCGCAGTCGACCGCGTGCGGTCGAGGAGGCACTGCTCCAGTTGGAGGACCGTGTCGAAGAGGAGTTCCGCCTGCTCGAGGACACCGTAGGGACGGATCTCCCGGGTCTCCGGTCCGCCGTCGGGAAGAGCCGGAGCCAGGCATTCGCAGGACTGGCTGGGTTCCGGCGGACCCTGGACAGTGCAACGCTGAAGCGGGAGCAGACCGCGGTAGCACAGCTCCGCCGCGCAGCGGACAACTTGTATCCGGGCGGGACTCCCCAGGAGCGGGCGCTGTCTGTCTACGTCTACCTGGCCCGCCACGGGAACTCCTTCCTGCATTCGGCGTGGGATGCGACGCTGAATGGAAACCCGGAGGTCTCCTCAGACGGGACTGGCGGCGTTGCTGGCAATACTGCTGCGGAGTAGCTTAGCCATCGTTCGGCTCGCTGCACCCGATGCCGCGGCATTTCGACTGACTCTCGACAGGTGGTGGACGTGTACTGGGCCGTAATCATCGGTCTCGTCCTCATGATCCCGATTCTGGCGATCGTCCTGGATTCCTCCGTGGGACAGGCGCTGGCGAACCGCATCGCTCGCGGCGACGAGGACGGAGACTTACCCCAGATCGACTCTCGGGTGCAGGTCCTGGAAGCAGAGGTGAAGTATCTCAGCGAGAGCCTCGAGAGCGTGCGAGAGGAAACCGAATTCGTCCGGCACCTGATCGAGGGGTCGGGCGAAGACGAGCCGTCCCGCCTCGGCCCGGGTGAGTGAGCCGACTCCTTCCCACGGCACACCTCGGGACGCCCGGGTAGTAGGGCCCCGGGTGACGGCTCGTCGCTCTCGTGACGCGGTGTCGGTGAGCGCAGGCATCTTCTTCAGCCGAATCACGGGGCTGGCAAGAGATGTGGCGCTGGCGGCCTTCCTCGGTACCGGACTCCTGGCGGACGCCTACTGGGCGGCGATCAAGATCCCCAACATCATTCGGAACCTCCTCGGAGAGGGAACGCTCTCCGCCGCCTTCGTTCCGGTGTATTCCGAATCACTCCAGAAGCACGGGGCGTCTTCTTCCGAGCCGACCCGGCTGGCGTCGTCCGTCCTCGGGATCGTTCTCACGGCTGCGGTCCTCCTGAGCTCCCTCGGGGTCCTGATCGCCCCATGGCTCACAAGCGCCATCCTGATCGGGGCCGGCGAAGAGTCCAGGCAGATCACTACCGAACTCGTCCGCATCCTCTTCCCGATGTCCGGGGTCCTCATCGTCGGGGCGTGGTTCCTGGGCGTGCTGAACAGCCATGGTCGGTTCTTTCTCCCGTTCGTCGCCCCGACGGTGTGGAACCTCGCTCAGATCGGCGGACTTTTCTGGGCATTCGCCATCGGGAGCGACCGATTCGCCCACGCGCTGGCCTGGTCTGCCCTCGTCGGCAGTATCCTGCAGGTCGGCATCCAGATCCCTGCCGCGCGCCGACTCACAGGCTCGCTGAGACCCACTGGCGGATGGAGCTGGGAACCCGTACGACGGGTCGTGCGGAACACGATTCCGGTGATATCCAGTCAAGGAATCTTCCAGATCTCGACCCTGGTGGACATCTCTCTCGCTACCCTTGTGGGCACGAGCGCCATGTCGGCTCTCGGCTATTCGCAGCGTCTGATGTACCTGCCCATCAGCCTGTTCGGGATCGCCGTCGCCGCCGCCTCATTGCCTCACATGTCGCGTGAGGCTACAGCCGCCCGGCTCAGACCCAGACTCGTGAACGGTTTCTTTCAGATCCTGTTCTTCGTGCTTCCGGCCGCAGTTTGCTTCCTCCTGTTCGGCGACCTGATCATTCGAGTCGTTTATCAGCGCGGTGCCTTCTCGGAATCGAGCACCGCGCTTGTCGCCGCAGTCCTGGCCACGTATGCCCTGGGTCTGGTGGCCTCCAGCTCGCTGAAGCTCTTCGCAAGCGGCTTTCATGCGCTGCAAGACACACGAACGCCTATGATGCTGGCAGCCGTGTCGGTCTCGGTTGGGATCGGGACCGCGGTCCTTCTCACGCTGAGCGCCCGTGCGCGACTCCCGCTGCCCTACCGTCCATATGCCGCGATGGGAATCGCTCTCGGCGGGGCGCTTGGAGCCTGGCTGAACCTGCTGTTGCTGTGGCGATTCCTGGCAAAGCGTCTTGGCGGCCTGTTCGAGCTCGCGGCGGTGAAGGCTACCGTGCGCCTGGCCGTAGCAGTGGCCGTCGCCGCGATAGCGGCAAGCACCGTCCGCGGGTGGCTCGCTCCCCGGATACCGGGCCACGGATTCATGCACGATCTCGCTCTGCTGCTGGCGGTCGGATTAGCGGGCGCGGTTCCATATCTCTTGATCGCCCGGCGCCCGCCCGTGATTCTGCCAGAGGATCCACGCAGTGAAGGGTGATCGCCTGCGTGAGCAGTTGAAGGGCCTTCCCACTCGACCCGGTGTCTACGTGTTTCGCGATGCAGACGGCGAGATCCTCTATATCGGAAAGGCTGCCTCACTGCGCAGCCGAGTCAGGAGCTACTTCGGCGCGGCGGCGGATCGCTCGTTCAAGCTGCGGGAGCTCTCCCGCCGCACGGACTCCGTCGAGAGTTTTGTCGTCGAGTCCGAGGCCGAAGCTCTCCTCCTCGAGTCAAATCTTGTCAAGGAACACGGCCCTCGGTTCAACATCCAGTTGAGGGACGATAAGACCTTCCCGTACGTGAAGGTCACCGTACAGGAGCCGTTTCCGCGCGTGCTGGTCACCCGGAGACTGGAGCGCGACGGCTCCCGCTATTTCGGCCCTTTCACGGATGTGGGCGCGATGAGGCGAGCTCTGCGGCTGATTCACCGGATGTTCACGGTGCGGAGCTGTCACTACGACCTTCCCCGGGATCTCCCGGACCGGCCCTGCCTCGACTACTTCATCGACCGGTGCCGCGCCCCGTGCGCAGGGAAGCAAACGCAGGCCGAGTACCGTCAGATGATCGACCGGATCCTCGATATCCTGTCGGGCCATACAGGTCGCCTGAAGCGTGACGTGAAGCGGCAGATGGAGGAGGCAGCCGAGAAGCTGCAGTTCGAGCAGGCGGCGGAGCTTCGCGACGTGATTCGCGGACTCGGGTCGCTCGAGAAGAGACAGACGACGATCGACTTCCGGGGCGGAGATCGGGACGTGCTCGGCATCGCTCGCAAGGATGATCTGGCGTGCTGCCTCTTCCTGCGGGTAAGGGAGGGCAAGCTGCTCGGCCGAGACGTCCATTTCCTTCAGATCGGCCAGGGCGCGGACGACACGGCCGATCTCACGTCCGCAGCCATCAAGAGCGCATACCTCCGACGGAATGATCTCCCGGCCGAGCTCGTCGTCCCCTCGGACTTCGAGGACCGCGTCCTCGTGGAGTCGATGCTCGGCGAGCGGCGCAATGGCACCTTCACCATACACGTGCCCCAGCGCGGTCAAAAGCGCCGCCTCCTGGAACTCGCCGAAGAGAATGCCGAGCACCTGCTCGCCGAGAAGGCCGAGCTCGCAGCCGTCGATCCCGGCAGGCGGGAGGTTCCCCCCGCGGCGCGCGAGCTGGCAGCGGCTCTCGCTCTGCACAAACCACCGCGAGACCTGGTGTGTTTCGACATCTCGACGCTGAGCGGCCATGAATCCGTCGGAAGCGCCGTGTGGTTGAGGGACGGGACTCCCCGCAAATCGGAGTACCGGCGATTCCGGATTCGAGAGACGCCGGCTGGACGGACAGACGACTACTCGATGATGCAGGAGGTTGTGGGAAGGTACTTTCAGCGCCGCGTAAGCGAAGACCGCCCCCTCCCGGACCTCGTGATCGTGGACGGCGGAAAGGGCCAGCTGGGCGCAGCGGTACACGCCATGGAAGGGGCCGGCGTATCCGACCTGTCGGTCGTCTCATTGGCCAAGCGCGAGGAAGAGGTGTTTACTCCGGCGACGAGAGAGGCGCTTCGTCTGGATCGGAGGAGCCCAGCGCTGCACTGGCTGCAGCGGGCGAGGGATGAAGCTCACAGGTTCGCCGTTGACTACCACCGTGCGCTCCGCCGAAAGCGCACCTTGCGATCGCAGCTGTCGGATGTTCCGGGGGTCGGTCCCTCACGCGAGGAGGACCTGCTGAGCGAATTCGGCAGTCTCGAGGCCATCCGTCAGGCTAGCCCGGAGGACCTCACCGCCGTGCCAGGAATAGGGCCCGCGACCGCGCGCCGAATCCTGGACGAGCTCGGACGGAACCAGCAGGCGAGTCCCGGCAAGAGGAAACATGCCGGGCCGTAAGGCGTATGAGTGACGCCGGGACTTGCCGTAGCCGACGAGCGGGGGCAGGATGCACCGAGTTTTCTTCCGGACCCTCCCGGGCGAGGATAGTCCGAAGCTCGACAGAAGGACGTCAACGAGGCACCGACGTCCCCGTTATGTAGCTGGCAATACTATAGTTGAGGTTACTATGCTCAG
>JAUVTH010000243.1 GCA_030601615.1 Gemmatimonadota bacterium | reverse complement strand
GTGTTCGAGAAATCAGGACACCCGTACAAGCTGAACAAGGTGGTGGGTGGAGTTGCGCCCACGTACCCGAACAGCGTCGTGCCCAACCCGCCCGCCGGCGTCACTTGGGACGACGTGAGCTACGTGATCGGTGGCTATGGCTGGAAGGCCCGGTTCATCGGCACCGAAGCCTTCAACGCGGGCTTCATCTACACGCCGGCAGCGGGCCAGAACCAGTGGAACCTGCTGTACGGGACCTCCTGGACGGACTACCACGCGGGTGAGCTGAAGCCGTACGACTGCGGTTCCTGCCACACCACGGGCTGGCAGTCAGTGGACGACAACGGCGGCGTGCACCAGGACGGCCTCACGGGATTCCTCGGCACGTTCGAGGAGCAAGGCGTTGGTTGCGAGCAGTGCCACACGGATCCGGATTCGGATCTCGGCGCCGTTCCGCCACTCATGATCGGCGGGGTGGATCACGTTTCCTCGCAGTCTGCGGCGGACATCACGATCGACGACACGGACCTGCTGTGCAACTCATGCCACAATCGAGGTCTGGATCCCATCGAGACCATTCCGGCCTCCGGTGGATTCATCCGGCACCACGAGCAGGGCAACGAGTTCGCCAACTCGACGCACATTGCCAACGGCGTTACATGCGGCTCGTGCCACGATCCGCATCTCGGGACGCTGTACGACAACGGCGGCTTCATAGCGTCCTGCGTGACCTGCCACGCGGCCCAGGCAGCGACCAACGCCCACCTGGTGCCGATCGCGGATGGCAATGATACGGATTCTGCCTGCATCACGTGTCACATGAGCCAGGCGTCGAAGTCGGCGGTGGCCGATCCGGACAATCTGCTCTTCGTGGGTGACGTGAGGACGCATATCTTCGATCTCAACCCGGGCGAGTTCAACAAGGACTACTTCTTCAGCGCGGACGGGTTGACCGTCGAGACGGCGATTGAAGGGGTGACGCTGGACTTCGCCTGCTATCAGTGCCACACGGATCCCGTGACGACGACGGGCGGCGGCATGAGCCAGAAGACATTGGCCGAGCTGTCTGCCAAGGCGACGGGCATTCACAACTAACCTGAACAGGCCCGGCCGGAGGCTGCTTTCCCCAGTCCGGCAAGGCCCAAGAAAGGCCGGTCCCATCCCAGGGGCCGGCCTTTCGCTTATTGGGGTGGGTAGTGACCTGGCAGGTTGATGAACAACCCCGGTCGGCGGCCTGTGCTACAGGAGGCCGCTGATGAGGCCCAGGCCGACAACCAGCAGAAGTGCCCCGATGAGCTTGCGCAGCGAGGAGAAGGTCGTCTTGTCGAGGAAGCGCCATCCGACCAGTACTCCGGCGGTGGCGCACACGAGCGCGACGCCGACCAGGCTCCAGCCCTCCCGACCGGTCACCATGGCCATGTGACCCGCGTACACCGCGGCTCCGTACACGAGGAGTCGGGCCACGTCCACCATGGTGGCCAGCACGGCCTGCGTGCCGACGTACTCTTCCGGCTCGAAGTCGAGCCGGCTCAGAACCGCGGCTCGAAACGCTCCCTGGTGTCCCGACAGGCCGCCGAAGAAGCCGGTCAGTGCCCCGCCCAGAGGCAGCCACCGTTCGTCCAGGCGCAGCCTCTTGAGCTTCGGTGTCATGTCCACGATCGCAAACCCGCCGATCAATGTTCCCATGAGGATCTTCAGCGGCGTGATCTCGGCCAGCCGACGGCCGAGGTGCCACGTGTGGAGAGGGGCGCCCTCCGAGAGGCGCGTGAGAATAAGTGCGCCGAGAAACGCTGCCAGGACAGCCGGAATCCCGAACCTGAGGATGATCCGCGGAACGGCTCGTCGATGGAAGATCCCCACCTTGAGAAGATTGTTGAACAGGTGAACGACGGCCGTCGCGGAGATGGCTACCTCGACCGGAAAGAACACGACGAACGTGGCCACGAGAAGCGACCCGAGCCCGAAACCGGAGAACAGGGAAAGCAGGGAAGCGCCGAAAGCGACGATGCCGACTACCAGGTAGCTCACAGACACTCCGTGTCCATGTTCAGCGGTCGGGAGTGACCGGGCGGCCTCAGGTTCCCCGGACTACCAGGTACCGAAGCCGCGCAACCAGCATCCCGATGGCCACCTCGTTCTTGCCGCCCTCCGGAACGATGATGTGGGCGTGGCGTCGGCTGGGCGCGACGAACTCGAGGTGCATGGGTCTGACCGTATGTTGATACTGCCGGACCACGGACTCGACCGTCCGGCCCCTCTTCTTCGTGTCTCGTCCCAGACGCCGGATGAAGCGTATGTCCGAGTCCGTGTCCACGAAGACCCGGATGTCCATCAGGTCGCGCAGCTCGGGTTCCGCGAGCACGAGGATGCCGTCAACGATAATCAGCGGACGCGGTTCCACCCGGCGAGTCTCCGGAAGGCGTCGGTGCACCGTGAAGTCGTACTCGGGCACTTCGACGGCCTGTCCCGCCAGGAGGACTCGCAGGTGCTCCGCCATCAGGGAAGTCTCGAGGCTGTCCGGATGATCGTAGTTGATCGCAGCGCGCTGCGCGAGCGTCAGGTCCGGATGGTGGCGATAATAGGAGTCGTGGTGCAGGAGGCTGGCAGACGTGGGATCCAGACCTTCCAGGATCCTCTTGACCACGGTGGTCTTTCCCGAGCCGCTTCCGCCCGCGACTCCGAGAACCACGGGACGCCGAACCGCCGCGGCCGTCTCGCCAGACGAGGTCTCCGGTCCGGCGGCTGCCGGCCTCGACTCTTCGGTTTCGGTGATCCTCTCCATGGTCCCTTCTCGGGAGGGTCGATCAGGTCCCGGTAAGGATAACCCCTGCTTCGGGGCGGCGCTAAGAGCCCGTCCCACGCTCACAGATACTGTCATGCCGCTCGGACCTCTTATATTCGGGGGCGCGTGACGGATCGCCGCCACGCTGCATCGGAGGCCTCGATGACGACGACGCAGACGAGAACGAACGAACGGGTGGGAGCAACGAACCACGGCGCAGAGGGCTGGGCCCGCGGGCTCGCTGGCGTCGGAGCCGTGCTGGCCGCCTGGGTAGCCTTCGACAGCCTCACGAACAGCGGTCTGGCCTCGGCAGCGGCAGACGATGTGGAGTTCTTCCTCCTCTGGGGCGCTCCCTTCGCAGTCGTGTCAGTCTTCCTCGGATGGTTCGCACTTCGCGGCGGCCGTGCGGAAGTCCGGAGCGCTGCAAAACGCGGCTGTCTGGTCAGCCTCCTGCTGGGTGGCGGGACGTTCGTCCTGTGCCTGGCGAGCCCTCTGATCCTTCCTCGGGATGCTTTGAGCGGAGCGGTTACCGCTTTCCTTTACGCTCCCGTGGCCGCAGCGCTCGGGCTCGTCATCGGCGTAGCGGCGGACACGATGCGACAGCGGCGCCGTCAGGGACGCCGCCTCTGAAATCGCATGATCGAGC
>JAUVTH010000208.1 GCA_030601615.1 Gemmatimonadota bacterium | reverse complement strand
TGGGACTGTCTCACGTCGCCGGACCGGTTCTTCTCGCGCCTCTCCTGGGAGGGCACGGTCGCGCGCCCCATCCTCTCCTACCTGATCGTAGCCATCCTTGGCGGGATGCTCAGCCTGTTCTGGCTCGTTTGGAGTCCGTGGGGGGCCGCGAACCAGCTCGGACTCACGCTCGAACAGCAGCTTCTGGTGTTCTTTCTCACGCCGTTCGCCTTGCTCCTGGCACTGGGGTTGGCTACGTCGATCCAGCACTTGTTCGTACTCATGCTGGCGCCGGAGCGGAGGGGTTTCGGCGCCACGGCCACCGTGTTCTGCTACTCGAGCGGTGTCGGTTTGCTCACGGCCGTGCTCCCGCCGGCGTTCGGGTTCGGTGCGGCACTCGGGGGGCTCTTCGGGTCGTTCTACCTCGTCGTGTATTCCGTGCTCGCTTTCGCGGTGCAGCTCTGGTACGTCGCCGTCCTGGTGTTCGGCATGCGCCGGGCCCACTCCACGACTACCGGCCGGGCGATCGCCATCGTACTGCTTCCGATAGGCGTCGGGTTCGCAGTTGCCCTCGGCCTTGCGATCGTGGCCGCCGCCCTCATAGCCCTGGCGGAGCTTCCCGTTTGAGCGACCTGCGCCACGTCACGGAGCGCATCGAACGCGCGGAGTTCGCCCGCGGACACATCGCGCCCGGCGAAACACCCGCCGTGCCACGTCCGGCGGCAACGATCGTCCTCGCGTGGCCTGAGCCGGGCACGACGACGTATCGCGTGCTCCTGCTCAAGCGCCCCGACACGGCCCGTTTTGCGGCCGGGGCGTACGTCTTTGCCGGCGGTGTGATCGATGAGGCCGCCGGGACACCCGAAGCACTCTGCCTGCTGCCGCCTGACCTGCGACAGCCAGAGGGCCCCGCGGCCGTGGCGGCGCTCAGGGAGTTGTTCGAGGAGACCGGGTTTCTGATCGCTGACCGGCCAGTGAACGCGGAGCGGGCGACCCGCGTCCGGGGGTCGCTGCTGCGCGGGGAACTGGGCTTCGCGGAGGCCGCGGAGGAACTGGGCGCCACCTTCCGTGACGTTCGGGCCGCCTACCTGTCGCGCTGGGTGACTCCGGCCCGCTTCGCGCGCCGGTATGATACGCGTTTCTTTATCACGATCCTCGACGCGGAGACTCCTCCGGACCCGGAGCTCACGCAGGAGCTCGTGGGTCATGTGTGGATCACGCCGGCCGAAGCGGTCCGGGCGTTCGCCGCCGCCGAGCTCCCGATGCTGTTTCCGACGCAAAGCACCCTGCAGCAGCTCGCGGATGAGACCGACATCGGGGCCTTGCTGACCTCCTGCCACGGTAGCGAGCCGGAGCCTGTGGAGCCGCGCCTCGTGGTGCGGGGAGATTCGGTCCGGCCCGTGCTGCCCGGTGATCCGGAGTACGATGAGGCCGAGTGATTCGCTCCGCGTCCCCGAGCCGGTCTCCTGGTTCGTTGCGTCCAATCCCGGACCCCTCACGCTGGACGGAACACGCTGCTATCGGGTGGGCGAAAAACGCGTGGTGCTCGTGGATCCTGGTCCCGCGATGCCGGGGCAGCTGGATCGACTCGAGAAGCTGGTGGACGGCCACACCGTCGAAGCGATCTGCCTGACACATGCCCACGCGGATCACGCAGGCATCGCCATTGAAGCCGCGGAGTGTTTCGGGGCATTGGTCGCTGCATCGGCGGATACGCTGTCGCGGCGTGGCATCTCCGGCCGTGTCCTGGCAGGTGGTGAGACGATCCCGGTGGATGGGGGAGCCCTCGGCTTGAAGGTGCTCGAGACGCCCGGCCATTCGGCGGACCACCTGGCGTATCTGCTGGAGCCAGGCCGGTGCGTGTTCACCGGAGATCTCGTTCTGGGCACGGGAAGCAGTGTTGTTCTGCACCCGGATGGCGAGGTGGGAGCTTGCCTCGCGAGCTTCAGTCGTATTCTGTCCCTGCGTCCGGGCCGCCTCTATCCCGGGCACGGTCCACCGGTCGACGATGGAGAGGAGCGCGTGAGGGACTACCGGGACCACCGGATCGAGAGACACGGACAGGTGATCGAAGCCGTGCAGACAGGCGCTCGCACGGTCGAGAACCTTCGGAAGCTCGTGTACGGCGACCTGGTGCCGGACCTCGAGAGGGCGGCCGACGCCGCAATTCGGGCCCACATCGTATATATGCGAGAGCAGGGCGACGACGTGCCACCGATCGCCGGCCTGGATGATTCGAGTCCAGCGCCCGAGGAATCATGACGGTCAGGAAAGCCGGGCCCATGGCCCTGGGGATCATCTTCTTCACGGTGTTTCTCGATCTCGTCGGGTTCGGGATCGTTCTTCCGCTCCTTCCGTTCTACGCGACCGAGTTAGGTGCCTCTCCGTTCGAGGTGGGACTGATCATCGCTTCGTACTCTGCGATGCAGTTCCTGTTCGCACCGATCTGGGGTGCCCTCTCGGATCGATACGGAAGGCGCTCGTTGTTGCTGATCGGACTCTTTGGCTCGGCCATGTCCTACGTGGTGTTCGGGCTGGCCCGGTCCCTCGAAGTGCTCCTGTTCTCGAGGGTGATCGCCGGTATCATGGGTGCCACCATCCCGGTGGCGCAGGCTTACATTGCCGATTCCACGACGGCCGAGCGCCGGGCGCGTGGAATGGGTCTGATCGGGGCCGCATTCGGCCTAGGCTTCATCTTCGGCCCTGCGATCGGGGGCGGCCTCAGCACGTGGGGGTACAGCCTGCCCGGATTTGCCGCGGCCGGACTCAGCCTTGCGGCGGCCGTCGCGGCGTGGGTGTGGCTTCCCGAGTCCCTCGCACCCGAGAACCGCGTGCGCGACGGATTCGGTGTGTTCTCAACCGTCACCGGACGGATTCGCGCCGCGGTGCGCGTGCTTCGCCGGAAGAGACTTCGGGATCCGATCGCCGTGTTCTTCCTCGGGACGATGGGATTCGCCGGATTCACCACGATTTTCCCGCTGTTCCTCGAGAATCCGCTCGGCCTGACCGCCCTGTACGCCGGAGGAATGTTTGCGCTGGTCGGCATGGTGTCGGCCGGGATGCAGGGCGCCCTGATCGGACCGATGGTCGAACGTTACGGCGAACGCGCGATGGCCGCCCTCGGAGGACTGTCGCTGGCGGCCGGAGTCATCTTCATGGGGCTCGTGCAGACGATTGTCGCGACCATGATCAGTCTGCTGTTCGTGGGGATCGGTTGGGGACTCATGGCGCCTTCCCTCCAGAGCCTCGTGTCGCGCCGGGCGATGCCGAACGAGCAGGGTGAAGTCCTCGGCGTAAACCAGTCGGCCAGCGCCCTGGCGAGGGTCATCGGGCCGGTGACCGCCGGGTGGGCCTACGGAGCTCTCGGTCCGGGGATGGGATTTGCAGCGGGCGGCATGCTGATCGCCATCGCAGCGATGTGGGTTCGGGCCATGCGCGACCAGCCGGGGCCTCTAAACGACCCGCCAGACGTCACGGTGAGCGCTCCTTCCCGCTGACGAAGCCTGGCTGCTCGTCCGGGAATCGACCGTCGAACAAGTGCATGGCGGGCCCGGCCAGACCAAGGCGGTAATTACCGTCCGGGTGCGGCTCGTCGGGCACCTGGATGCAAAGGTCGCAGCCTCCCTGGACCCGCAGGTCGAGACCGGGTTCGCACATCCCCGCTGCTCTGAGCGCGAACACCGAGGCCATCGCACCGCTGCCGCACGCCAGGGTCTCTCCTTCCACTCCCCGCTCGAACGTGCGGATCGAACCGTGGGTGCGGGTGTCGAGAGTGACCAGGTTGAT
>JAUVTH010000121.1 GCA_030601615.1 Gemmatimonadota bacterium | reverse complement strand
CGTATAGGTCGATTCGCCCTCACGCACTACAAACGGTTCGCGGATGACAATGCTCCGTGAGCGACTACCCGCCTGTTCCTGAATGCCGGCATCCTGAATGAGCGCGCACCAGTCGCGCCCGCTGCCGTCCAGTGCTGGTGGCTCGGGCCCCTCGAGCTGGATCTCGAGGTTGTCGATGCCGAACACGGTCAGTGGCGCCAATAGGTGCTCGATCGTTCCAACCTTGGCGTCGCCCTGCCCGAGGACGGTCTCCCATGAGGTGCCGGACACGTTGTCGACCGTGGCTTCCAGCGTGGGCTTGCCGTCCATGTCCATTCGGCGAAAAACGATGCCGGTGCCGACGTCGGCCGGCTTCAGGGTTGCTCTGACCGGCTTACCGGTGTGAAGTCCCGTGCCCTCGAGACTGACCTCGGTGCACAGAGTCCGTTGTCGTCCATGGGTGGTGACACTCTCGCTCATTCGGTCTCCGTCTCCGCTTCCAGTCGACGCTCGAGTTCCTGGAGGCGCCGCTGGAAATCAGGGAGGCGCAACGTTCCGGCGCTTGCGCGAAGCGACTGCCGGTGCGGGCGCGCCGGGTAGCCGGAGTAAACAGCTCCCGCAGGTATATCCCCGATCACGCCCGACTGCCCCGCGATACGGGCCCCGGAGCCGATAGTGAGGTGACCCGCGATTCCCGCCTGTCCCCCGACGTGTACTCCGTCTCCGATGACGACGCTGCCTGCGATGCCCACCTGAGCCACGATGATGCAGTCCTCTCCGATCTTCACGTTGTGGGCGATGTGGACGAGGTTGTCTATCTTGGTGCCGCGGCCGATCACGGTGTCCCCAAGGGCGCCCCGGTCTACGGTACAATTGGCGGCAATCTCCACGTCATCCCCGATGATGCATCGTCCCACCTGCGGGATGCGCATCAGCCCCTCGGCGCCCGCCGTATACCCGAAGCCGTCCACCCCCAGCCTTACGCCTGTATAGAGGCGAACTCGGTCTCCCACCTCGACATCGTGCAGAATCGTGCAGCCCGCGCCGATCTTGCAGTCGCGGCCAATCCTTACGTCGACCCCGATATGCGTGTGTGGTCCGATGTGTGTGCCAGCACTGATGACCGACTCGCCCTCGATTGTCACGTAGGGCCCTATCCACGTGCCTTCATCGATTCGGGTCCCCCTGCCGATGATGGCCGTGGGGTGCACGCCTGGTTCCGGGCGGTGTTCGGGATGGAAAACTCCGAGCAACATGCCGAATGCGATCTCCGGGTTCTCGACCCGAATGTACGCCGTGCCGTTTGCCTCCAGCTGGATGCCCGGCGGGACCAGGCAGGCGCCGACGCTCGTCGACTCCAGACGCCGCACAAAGCGTTCGTTCACCGCGAACGTCACGTCCTCGGGTCCGGCTCGATCCACGGATGCGACGCCGGAAACGTGGCGCGACGCGTCGCCCTCCACTTCACCGGCGACGAGATCCGCCAGTTGCTGCACCGTATACGTGGTCATGTCATATCCCTGCGGAGTCCGTCTCCCGACGAAGACGAAGGCGAGGTTGGGATGAAGACACCCGGGAAGCAACGGGATCGCCGTGCCTCCCGGGATCCTCCGTCCAACGCTCTACTGCTGCGGAGCTGCCGCGCCTGACGGCGCTGGAGGCGGCGCTTCGCTGCCGAGCCTCGCAAGAACCGCGTCGGTAATGTCCAGCATCGTGTCAGCCGCCACCAGTCCTTCCTTCGATGCGTCGAGAACGATCGAGTAGCGATTCTCGGCTCGCACGGCTTCGATCACGCTACTCACGTGTTCGAGGATCGGACCCAGCAGCTCCTGCTGCCGCTGCTGCGCCAGAGTATCCATTTCTCCCTGCCGCGCCTGCAACTGGTTGCGGAGGTTCATGATCTCCTGTTGCTTCTGTTCCTTGGCCTGCGGGCTCAGAAGCACTTCCTGACGCTGGTAGTCCTGGAGTATGGAATCGACGACCGCTGCCTGCCGCTGGAGCTCGGAGCGCATATCAGCGAGCTCCCTCTCGAACGTGCGGGCAGCCTCCTCGGCTCCCGGCGCTTCCTGCAGAATGACCTGTGCTCGCACGTAGACCAGGGGAGTACCGGCTGCCGGTATCTCCTGAGATTGGGCGTTCTGCGAGCCAAACGCTATGCCGACTGCGGCGAGGGCGATCCAACGTGTAAGAGCCATATCGTCTATCTCCTTCCGGTGAACTTTGATCGCGTCTGCAAACCTCGTTCGCTGCCTCAGAACAGTTGTCCGAAGCGGAAATGGAGCTGCCAGCCCGGGTCAGGCCGCCCCAGTACGTCTCGCCGATCGAACCCGTAGGCATAATCGAGGCCCACGGGGCCGAAAGGTGTTACCAGGCTCACACCTACTCCGGCGCCGACCAGGAGGTCCGTCGGGTTGAACTCGGCCGCTGACGACCACAGGTTCCCCGCGTCCACGAAAGTGCTTGCGAAGATGTTGTCCGTCAGCTTGATGCCGAACATGGCCGAGGTCGTGAAGTAGGACTCACCGACGCGAGCCAGGCTGTTGACCGGAGCATTCCTCGGTACGTGTCCCAGCGGGGTGATCGTTGCCTCCTCGTATCCTCGGACCCGCTGCCCGACCTGCGTGCCGCCCACGAAGTAGCGCTCGACGAAGAACGGATTGTCACCAAACACGAGGCCCGCCTTGAAGTTCAGACTCGCCACGACCTCGATCGGAACGCTCCCTGGTCCGCCACCGATCTGGGCGACGCGAGAGAACCACTCGCTGTCGAAAAGCCACGTATTGTAATCGCCGTCTCCTCCCAGGAAGCCGCCCGTCTTTCGGAACGCAACCTGGTTACGGTTACCGCCGGTAGGAAAGAGCCCCCCCACTCGAGTGTCACGCACGAGGCGGACCGACACCGTGCTTCTCGTTCCCTGAGTGATCAGGCCCTCGGAGTCCGGCCCCAACCCGAAAGCATCCAGATCGCTCACGCTTTCACGGAACAGCGAGTATCCGACCATCAGCCGCGTCGAGCGCACCTGGAGCGGGAACAGGGGGATCCCCAATTCGGAGAATCCACCTGTCTTCCGACGGGTGCCGAGGTCAAACGTCTGGAACCGGTCCCTCGAACTCTGGAGCCCCAGAGTGGCGCTGTACCGGCTGCCGAACAGCTCAGGATCCGTGTAGCTGATCTCGATGTCCTGGGTGCGCGCGCCAAACAGCCAGCGGAAGTGTCCGATCTTGGCCTGGCCGAACAGGTTCGGCTGATCGTAGCCGATGAAGCCGGCCAACCCGGTGACCGCCGCAGCCGACATCCCGAAGTTGACGTTTCCGGTCTGCTTCTCCTTGACGCGAAAAACGATGTCAATATCTCCGTCCTCGCGCGGACTGATCTGGATCGCCTCGTCGGGAGGGAGAGTCTCGAAGAAGCCGAGCGACTGGATATTCCGGACGCTCTGGATCAGGCGCTGCTGCGAGTAGATGTCCCCCGGCAGCGTCAGGAGGATCTTCCGGATAACCCTGTCGTGAGTGTAGTCGTTGCCGACGATCGACACCGTGCGGATGTAGGCCGGGTTGAACTCCTGGATGCTGAGGCGAACGTCGACCGTCGGGTTCATTCCGGCGCTGTCCGGGGGATTCCGGACGACTTCGGGCATCACTCGAACCTGGAGGTAGCCCGCGTCCCGGTACAGGTCAGCGATGTCCAACGTGGCCTCTTCGAACGCGGTCTCGTCGAAGGGCGGCAGATCGCCGGATTCGAGGCGTTCGGGTGTCAGTTCGCCATCCCGGACCGGCGCGTAATACTCCTCCAGTTGCGACGTCGGAAAGCGGCGGTTTCCCTCGATCTCGAACATGCGCACCAGGTACTGCTCGCCCTCGCGAACACGTATCTGGATCCTGCCCTTGCCCGTCAGCGTGTCGACGATGATCGTGTCCCCGACGACCTCCAGGTCGATGTATCCGTGCTTGCCATAGTAGGCCGGTATCCGATCCGTCAGATCGGCCCGGTACTCATCCCGGTGTAACTCTCCGGGCTTGAACCAGAAGAACCCTTCTTCCACCGTGCTCATCGAGCTGCGGATCTGCGCGTCGGTCAGGGCTTCGTTACCCTCGATGTCGACCCTCGCGAGGGCAAGGCGTGGGCCTTCATTCACCCGAAAAGTGACGTCAAGCTGATCCAGACCACTCGGGTCGGGTGCCAGCGCAGTGTCCACCGTTGCGCGGGGAAAGCCCTCCTGCCCCAGCAACTTCAGGATCATCGCCTGTGCCCGGATCAGCTTCGATGGATCCAGAGCCCCTCCGCCGATGAGGCCGACCGAATCAGAAATCGTACTGTGGCTCGCGTGCTTCAGGCCCTCGAAACTGTAGCGGCCGACCACGGGTCGCTCTACAACGTCGATGAAGAAAATTGCCGGGGTATACGGCGTGACACGGATCTGGACATCGGAGAACTCGCCGGTCGAAAAGAGGCGCTGGATCGCCTCCTGGATGTCTGGTCCGTTGTCGACCTCGCCTACCCGGATCTGGGCGAGACGCAGGATGCCCTCTGCGGAATAGCGAGAGTGCCCCCGCACGACGACGCTGTCGACGGTGACCGACAGGGGCTCTTCCTGCCCCAACAATGGAGCGACCCTCGCCGTCGAAAGCGCGACGAGGGCCACGAAACCGGCTGCAAATCGGCTATGTTTCACTTGGCGGATGTATGCGACGCCACTCGAAAAACCAGAGACTCGGAGTCCTTCGCCAAACCCACGATGATCTCGTCTCCCGGCGCGAACTCGGCCATCAGGATTCTCTCTGAAAGTGCGTCCTCTATGTACCTCTGAATCGTCCTCTTAAGAGGCCGCGCACCGAACTTTACATCGTATCCGCGGTCGACCAGGAAGTCTACGGCAGCATCCGTCAGGTTCAGTGTCAGCTCCTCGTCCGCCAGGCGTTTCTGGACATTGTTCAACATGATGTGGACGATTTTCCCGATCTGCTCCTTCGAAAGCGGGTGGAAGACGATCACCTCATCCAGACGATTCAGGAACTCCGGGGTGAATGTCCTGTCCACTTCGTCCCTGACCTTCTCTGCCATCCGGTCGTACTGGGTCTCGGACTCTCCGGTCTCGAAGCCCAGGCCCGACGCTGACGCGATCTCACGCGCCCCGACGTTCGAAGTCATGATGAGGACGACGTTCTTGAAGTCGATCACACGACCGTAGTTGTCCGTGAGACGGCCCTCATCGAGTACCTGCAGGAGGATGTTGAACACGTCCGGGTGCGCCTTCTCGATCTCGTCCAGCAGCACAAC
>JAUVTH010000048.1 GCA_030601615.1 Gemmatimonadota bacterium | reverse complement strand
GAGCGTCGTGAAGTGGCGCGGATTCCCAAATCCCTCGATGTACATGAGAATCACGCCGACCTCGTCGTCGTCCTGCCAGTACTCGATCAGGTCGTTACCGGAAACATCCGCCTTGTTTCCCATCGATACGAACTGACTGATCCCGATGCCGTACTCCATGGCGTAGTCGAGGATCGTCATGCCCATCGCGCCCGACTGGCTCATGAACGCAATCCTCCCGTTCGGCGGCATCGCCGGTGCAAACGTGGCGTTCATCGATACGGCAGGCGACGTGTTCATCACGCCCATGCAGTTGGGTCCGACCATGCGCAGCCCGTTCTCTCGCACGAGCGCAAGGAGCTCCCTCTCGAGCTCCACACCTTCCCCGCCGACCTCCCGGAAGCCCGCGGTGATCACTACGAGCCCCTTCACCCCGGTCTCGACGCACTCCCGGACCACTCCGATGACCCGGTCCTTCGGAACGATAATCACCGCGAGGTCAGGCACTGCGGGGAGGGCTTTGATGGAAGGATACGCCGGCACTGAATTCACCGAGTTCGCCGTCGGGTTCACCGGATACACCGGTCCCGTGAAACCACTCTCCACAAGGTGCCGGAGCATCCCGTTTCCAATACTCCCGGCCCGCCGGCTGGCGCCGACGACTGCGATCGACTTCGGTCGCAGCAAGCTGTCCAGCATGGTCTTCTATCCCTTCTCCGCGTTTCGTCCGACGCGGCGATCGTTATCTTGGGGCATGTCCAGAGCGAGCCTCACTCGAGCCGTGGAGTTCCCGGCCGGTCATCGATACTACCGACCCGAGTGGGATGCGGCCCGGAACGAGGCCACCTTCGGCCGTTGTGCTCGTGTTGTGTGGAATCGGCTCACTTCAGGCCTTCCCGATTCCTGCGCTCTCGTCCTCGTGAGAGTTCACGAGGACCGGGACCTCTGGGCCGACTACGGGGGAAGTTGATCCCGTTCCGTCGATCAAGATGAAGGCTTCCGTCTCATTCAGTCCAGCAGCCGCAGCGGCATCACCAGACACAGGTAGTCGAGTTCTCCGCTTGCCGGCTTGAACGTGGCAGCTCTTTCTGGAGCCTTGAACTCCACGAGGACATCCTCCTCCGGCATGTACCGGAGCACCTCCAACAAGTAATTCGCGTTGAACCCAATCTCGATTGTTTCGCCCTCATAGTCGACGCTCATCTCCTCCTCAGCTTCTCCGAGATCAGGAGTCTGAACACGGAAGGAGAGACTGCCCTCGCTGAAGCTCATGCGGACACGGTGCGTCTGGTCGCTCGCTACGACAGCCATGCGCCGAATTGCGGCGGCGAGACCATCCCGGCTCACGATTGCCTTCTTATCGTTGTCGGCTGGAATCACTTGCTGATAGTTCGGATACGGACCCTCGATCAAGCGAGTGAACACGGCGCGCGTGTCCGTTCGAAATGCAAGGTGATTGCGAGATTTCGATACCGCGATCTCTCCCTCTTTCTGGAACAGGCGGCTTACCTGCTGTAAGGCCTTCGGTGGAACGATCAGATCAGCTTCTGGAGCGCCCCCACCTTCCAGTGGAACGGTCAACCGCGCCAGCCGATGACCATTCGTCGCAACCATCGACGCCTTCCCTTCTCCGAGCTGCCACAGCACACCGTTCAGGATCGGCCGACTTTCTTCCGTGGAGGCGGCAAACGACGTCTTACTGATCAACTCGTGCAGATCCGTTGCCTGCATTGTCCAGGCCTCCCCGGAATCAACTTCAGGGAAGCTCGGAAATTCCTCAGTTGGCAGCCCGAACAGCTTGAAGCGGCTCTTGCCACTCTCAATGCGGATTTCCACCCCATCCGCCTGGATATGCACGGGGGCTGCCGGGAGCTCACGCGCGATCTCGGCGAACTTCTTCGCCGGCACCGTCACCGATCCCTCCACTTCGATTTCCGCATCGATCGAAACAGACACGGAAATATCGAGGTCCGTACCGCTCAGCGTGAGTTTTCCATCCTTTGCTTCGAGCAGGATGTTCGAGAGGACAGGCAAAGTAGTCTTCGTCGGAATGGTAGCAGACACGGCTCCCATTCCGGTATGCAGGCTGTCGCGCGTTACGGAAAGCTTCATGGAGGTCCTCTTTCGCTCCTTCGACCCGCGGAGGGCCGGGGAAAGACGTTTTCTCCTACTCTATTAATTCCATCTATAGTAGTATTAGTAGGGGCCGTGGAAACGTGGACAACGAGTCGCAGCTTGCCGGAAGGTTGCAAGAAATCGCCGGGCTATCTTCCGGACCCCATGTGCATCATCCGGGGAAAGTAGCTGAGGCATCCACATCTATCCACCATCCGACAGGCTGAGGCAGACGGAATGCCCGAGAGTCAACTTCATTTCAACACAGACTCTGGTGATAAGTATTGACCGCGCGACTCAGTGTACAAGCTCGTCCTGTAGCCGCCGCACTCGTGCTCGAAACTCCGGATTCGAGGCCATGTCCGCTTCGACCTTATTAACGGAGTGGATCACGGTCGAGTGATCTCTGCCACCGAACAGCGCACCGATTTCGGTATACGGGAGATCCAGGGTCGTCTTGATAAGGTACATGGCCACCTGACGCGGAACGGTGAGAGGCTTCGTGCGCCGCTTGGATACGAGATTTTCTACCGTCACGCCCCACGCTTGTGCCGTCTTCTGCCGAATCTCGACCGGTGTGACGCGTAAACCAATCTCGTCTTCGAGCCGCGGTCCAAGCGCTTCACGTGCCAGGTCAAGGTTGATCTCGCGGCGGGTAAGTGAACTGTAGGCCAGGAGCTTGATGACGGCGCCCTCGAGCTGTCTGACGGAGGACTTCCGGTTGCGGGCGATAAACTCGATGACTTCCTCGTCCAGCGTGAGCCGGTCTTCAGTGGCCTTCTTCTGCAGAATCGCGACGCGCGTCTCGAAGTCCGGCGGTTTGATGTCAGTGACCAGTCCCCACTCGAATCGGGAGACCAGTCGCTCCTGGAGACCAGGAATCTCCTGAGGAGGTCGATCGCTCGTTATGACTATCTGCCGGTGAGCGTCGTATAGCGAATTGAACGTGTGGAAGAACTCTTCCTGCGTTCCTTCCTTGTTTCCGAGGAAGTGAACGTCGTCCACGAGAAGGACGTCGATGCGCCGATATCGCTGCCGGAACTCGGGAGTGCGACCGCTCCTGATCGCCGAGATCATCTCGTTCGTGAATTGTTCGGATGGGACGTACGCAATCTGGGTCCCGGGTGAGCGTCCGAGAATCTCATGGCCGATCGCGTGCATCAGGTGGGTCTTGCCGAGTCCCGTATCGCCGTAGATGAATAGTGGGTTGTAGAGCTGCGCCGGCGAGTCGGCGACGCCGCGGCACGCCGCCGCCGCGAGCTGGCTGTTCCCACCGACCACGAACCGCTCAAATGTGTAACGCTGGTTCAGCCCCGCATGTTTCGCTCCCTCGACAGCCGTACGCGCGTCCGGCTCCGTCGTCGGCCGAAGCGCCTGGGTTTCCGGCACGAGAGCGCCGCTAGCCGCTCCGATCTCTGGAAACACGAGACGGTTACCTGTGCCGTGGTGCTCGAAGCGCAACTCGAGGGGTCTGCCCATCGTCTTGCCGGCCAGGTCCCGGAGCAGATCTCCGTACTTATCCTCGATCCACTCCACCGCAAAGCGGGTTGGGGCGGCTACGACCAGCGTGTCGTCGGACAGGCCGACCGCCTCCGTGGATGCGAGCCACGTACGAAACGTCTGCTCAGGCAGGACGTCCCGCGCGGCGGTAATGATCGAAGACCAGACTTCGGTGGCCGTCAGCTCCATGAATGTCCAGTTGATCGGGAGGTAAACGGGGCCGTCCATTGTAGAGATCGCGCCAGACACTGTCAACGAGGACACGGACACGTCGAATATACGCGCGTCGTCAAGCGGAAAACGATTGACAGAACACCGGATTGCACCTAGTCTTAGAGGCTTTCCGTCAAATGAGCGGGGCGAGAACCCCGATGCACGAGCGAGAGAAGAATGCAGCCGACGTTCAGGAATCCAAGCCGACGCAAGAGACTGAAGGACCATGGCTTCCGTGCCCGCATGAAGACGAAGGCGGGTCGCAAGGTCCTTGCCCGTCGTCGCCGAAAGGGACGCCACTCCCTGACGGTGAGCGACGAAATCAGCCCGAAGCACCGCCGGTAGGCCCCCCGAGCGCGATCGCCCGACCCTTGGGTGACGGACGCCGTTTTCGGTATCCAAGGTCGGCCCGCCTTCGACGCGGGCCCGAGATCCGGACCCTTGTTAGAGAGGGTTTGCGGAGGCGTTGCGGTCCGCTGGAGGTGTATCGGGCGGTCTCGCAGACGCACCAGGCTCGCGCGGGCATCGTCGTTCCTCGCTATGGACATACGATCGTGGAGCGTAACCGCCTCAAACGGCGGTTGCGGGAGTGTGTCCGCACGACGTGGCTTCCGGGGGCACGAGACCAGACGCCACCGCCCGAAATCCTGATTCGAGCAAGGCCGGGGGCATACGAGCTGGGATTCGACGCGTTGCGGAATGCGCTCGGTCGATGCACGGTGGCGGAATGAAGCGCTTCCTCCTGTTCTGGATCCGAGCGTACCAGGCGGGCCTCTCCCCGCTATTCCCAGCGAGCTGTCGTTACACCCCGAGCTGTTCGGAGTACGCGCGCATCGCGGTCGAGCTTCACGGGGCGGCGCGAGGCTCCTGGCTGGCAGTCAGGCGCGTGGGCAGGTGCCACCCGTTTGGCGGACACGGGATCGACCCGGTGCCGGAGGCGGAGGAAGGGGCGCACGGGGTGGTAAATCAATACAGGATAGAGGATAGATGGAGAAGCGAGTAGTCCTGGCCGTGGCTCTCACGATCGGGGTGATCTTCCTGAGCAACGTGCTGTTCCCGACTCCGGAGCCGCCGCTGGGTTCCGTGGGGCCGGACTCGGCGTTGGTGGCCGAAGACTCTCCGGGCGAGGGTCTCGAAATGGACTTGAGCCCGGGCGGTGCGGAGCCGACACTTCCGGTGGAAGAGAGCGGGCGGGGGCTCGCCGGAGCGGCGGATGCATCGGGAGACAGACAGGAACTCGTTGACCTGTCGGAGCCAGAAGCGGTCACGGTTACCACAGACTTGTTCAAGCTCCGGTTCTCGACCCGGGGAGCGGCGCTGATATCAGCGGAACTCCTGAAGTATGCCTCGTACGTGGATAATGGGGATGGTGAGCCTCGCGCCCAGCTGATCCGCGACGGCGACCGAGTGTTAGGCTACAGGATCACGGTCGGCGGAGATACGGTGCGTGTCGATAGTCAGACCTTCACCGTCGACCGCACGGACCTGACGCTCACGGAGAACAATCCGAGGGACTCGCTCGTCTTCCGATACCCGTTCCCGTCCGGTGCGGCGGAACTGGTCGTGACGTATGGCTTCGCGCTGGACACGTACATCGTGGACGTGTCCGGGCGTGTCCAGGGCATCGGCGACCGGGGCTATTCCATCCTCACCTCGCTCGGGCACGGCCTTAAGACCAACGAAAAGGACGAGGTGGACGACTACCGCCAGCTCGCGTACGTGGTGCGCGGCCAGGGTGGTGCTATCCGATCGGTGAATCTGAGCAAAGTGCACCCTGGCGACGTGCAGGCGGCGGAGGGAGGCCCGTTCGATTGGGTGGCCGTGAGGAATAAGTACTTCCTGATTGCGCTCGTGTCTCAGGAGGAGGGGCAGCAATTCGGGGGGTTCCTCGCGATCGGCGAGCCGGCCGAGAACACCGCGGGAATGGTAACCTCGCTCCCGGTCCCGGCCGGAAGCGAGGGGTTCGCTTTTCAGGCCTACCTCGGACCGCAGGAGTACCGGCGGTTGGAGGCTATCGGACACTCGCGGGACCTGGAGCACGTCAACCCGTACGGCTGGCGGTGGATGCGGCCGATCATCAGGCCTCTCGTCGGGATCGTAATGGTCGTCCTGACATGGATGCACGGGTTCCTGGGGATCGCATACGGATGGGTGCTCATCATTTTCGGCGTAGCGATGCGGGTGGTGCTGTTCCCTCTGTATCAGAAGTCGATGCGCGCGCAGCTCGCGCAGATGCAGGTGCAGCCTCTGATGAAGGAGCTGCAGGCGAAGTACAAGGACGAGCCGCAGAAGCTCCAGTCCGAGATGATGAAGCTGTACAAGGAGCACAACGTGAACCCGCTCGGCGGGTGTCTTCCGATGCTCGTCCCCATGCCCATCCTGTTCGCCCTGTTCTTCGTGTTCCGGAGCACGATCGAGCTCCGCGGCGTGCCGTTCCTGTGGCTTCCTGATCTGTCGCTCAAGGATCCGCTCTACATCATTCCGCTCCTCATGGGCGCCTCCATGTTCCTGCTCTCCTGGATCGGGCAGCGCGGGATGGAGCCGAACCCGCAGATGAAGATGATGACGTACGTGATGCCGCTCGTCTTCACCGTGATGTTCGCCAACTTCCCGTCGGGATTGAACCTGTACTACGCCACGAGCAACCTGGCCTCGCTGCCGCAGCAGTTATACTTGTCGAAGGAGCGGATGGCCGCGAAGCGCAAAGCGGACCAGAACAAGACGGTCACCAAGAAGAGCGATCGGGGCGGCGGATAGGAGCCCAGCTGCTCGAGCCGTCTGCGCACCCTCCAGCGAGTCCGGGCATGCCCCACCAGAGCACGATCGCGGCCATCTCGACACCTCCTGGGAGGAGTGCGCTCGCAGTGGTTCGTGTCAGCGGCTCGGGCTCGTTTGCCATCGCCACAGAGCTTGGGCTTCCCCCTGCAGAGCCTCGGGTGACGCAGTACGCGACCGTTCTTCACCCGGTGACGGGGCTTCCCGTGGACGAAGTGGTCGCCGTGCGTTTCAAGGCGCCCGCGTCATATACGGGAGAAGACATGCTGGAGCTCAGCTGTCACGGCGGGGCGCTGGCGCCCCAGCTTATGCTCGAGGCGGTGTGTGCGGCCGGGTCGCGGCCGGCGGAGCCTGGAGAGTTTACTCGTCGGGCCTTCCTCAACGGCAAGATGGACCTGATGCAGGTCGAGGCGACGCTGGATCTGATTGAAGCCCGATCACCAGCCATGCATCGAGCGGCCCTGTTTCAGTTGGAGCGGGGTCTGTCGCGACGGATCGAAGAGCTACGGCAAGGACTGCTGGAACTCCAGGGTCTGCTCGCGTACGACATAGACTTTCCCGAGGAAGACGACGGGCCGGTGCCGGCAGACCGAATCGACGGGACTGCGATCAGGCTCAGTGGTCAACTCGCCCGGATGCTCGACCTCGTGCCCGAAGGGGAACTTCTGCGAGACGGTGCGCTCACTGTGATAGCGGGCAGGCCAAATGCAGGTAAGTCTAGTCTTTTCAATGCGTTACTGGGTTTCGAACGTGCGATCGTGACGGAGGAACCGGGCACCACGAGGGATGCGATCGAAGCTCACGTGAGTGTTGCAGGGTATCCGTTTCGCGTGGTTGACACAGCGGGTCTCGGAGAGGATCCGGGACGCGTTGAGAAGATGGGAATTGAAGTAGCGCGGAGCTACCTGGAACGGGCGGACATCGTGTTGCTGTGCGTGGAGGCGGGAAGGGAGCCGGGAGCTGACGAGATGGAATTCCTTGCCGAGTACAGGCGACCGGACGGATCAGGAATCGTTGTGCTGCGCACGAAGGCCGACCTCCACCCGAATTCCGGGCGAGCGAAGGCGCTCGGATTGCAGACGGAGGTGTGCATCTCCGCTCATACGGGCGAAGGGATACCGGAGTTGCGGGAAGCCCTTTTGCAGAAAGCGTTCTCGGGAATCCGAGGTGAGGAGGAGGTTCCGATCGTCACGAGGGAGCGCCAGGTCAGATGTCTGACGAAGGCTTGGGAGGATGTGGAGGCGTTCCGGGCAGCCCGCGTCAAGGGGCTGCCGAGCGAAGTCGCCGGCACACACGTGCAGGATGCCACGCTGGCCCTGGAAGACCTGCTCGGAACCGTCACCACCGACGACGTTCTGGACGTCGTGTTCGGCTCGTTCTGCGTAGGGAAGTAGTCAGGCTCAGCAGGAGCCTGTCAGGCTGCTCGCTGGCATCTCGGACAGAGATACGTCCGTTTTCCCACGACATTCATGGACTCCAGCTCGGTCGTGCATCGGGGACACGTATGCCCCGGATGCCTACGGTTGATGAGCCAGCCGGGGTCGGAATGCGCCGCCTGCCAGTGCAGAGTTGCCCGTCGCAGCACCCGCCTCAGGTACTTCTGAACCCGGGCGAGCTGCTCGTCGGACAGGTCGCCGACCTTGCAATCAGGCCGTAGGCCGGCCTGGAAACAGATCTCGTCGGCATACTCGTTTCCTATGCCGGCCACGACCTCCTCGTTCATCAGGAGACCCTTCAGAGTGCTGCGTGTGCGCTGGCTTGCCATGTGTATGAATCGGTCCGGCGTGAGCTCCTCGCTGAGCGGATCGAGACCGAGATTGTTGAGGAGGCCGAATCCCGAAAGGTCCGCGCCTTCAACGAGATGAACATCGCCGTTGGTGCCGCTGGAGGCGAAGCGCAGCTCGCGGCCGGCGGCGAACTGAAGTCTGATCTTGCTCGTTTCACGGGGGGGCGCGGTCTGCGACTCGAGGTATACCTCGCCGTCGGATCCCATGTCGAAAATCAGGCTCACCTCCGAGCGGAAACGGAGAACGACGTACTTGCCGCGCCGTTCGACGGTGTCGATGGCGTGGCCCTGGATGTGCGCGGTAGCCTGATCGGCGTCCAGGTCGACCGTCTCCGTGTCGTCAATCAGGACGAGGGACACCGTCTTTCCTGTGGCGTATCCGGCAAAGGCGTCGATCATTCGCTCGACGTCTGGCAACTCTATCATGATCCGTTCATCCTCCGGGCGGGTAGGTGTTGGAATGCTACGGGGATACACCTGCAATGTGAAAAAGTGCCCGCCTCAGAGGATCGCGCGGAAGTCCGCGGGCAACTCGGTGGTGGAGGTGATCGGACGCATGACATTCACCCGGGCGCCCGGCGGCCCGGTACGGAGTGCGGCGACGAACAGCTGCAGTGCCTGGGGAGGGCCCGCGGCATGTATTTCCACGGAACCGTCCGGTCGGTTGCGCACGGTGC
>JAUVTH010000230.1 GCA_030601615.1 Gemmatimonadota bacterium | reverse complement strand
GATCACTCCGTCCGGCGACGGAATAGGCGCACCGTGTGGATCTTCGAGCGGGTCACCGAGAGCGCTGGCCATCCGGTCGACGAGGTCGTCCGACGCGGCGTGCTCCGACCGCTCTGCTTCGACATGCACGCCGTCACACGTATACCCGAGCCGCTCGCTGAGATACGTCTCGATTGCCCTGTGCCGGCGGATGATCCCGAGCGCCATGGCCTCGCCGCGCGGAGTGAGCCGGACCCCGTGGTAGGGCTCATGCTCAAGCAACCCCTGCTCCGCTAACGCCTTGACCATGTTGGTCACGGATGCCGCCGACCGGTCCAGCACCGCGGCCAGCGCGGTGGTGGAGACCGGGTCAGACTCTTCCTGGAGCTTGAATATCGCCTTCAGGTAGTCCTCGACCGCTCGACTGGGCGAGTTCCGCACGTTCGTTCGACCTCCGCTCATCCTGCCCTGCCTCCCACCGCCACTGGATGTCGGGTCAGGCCGGGAGAAAGCTGTCCCCGTCGGACAAACCGGCGACAAAAACGGCGATGATCTCCGCCGCCTGGTCCAAGTCGCGCCGGCTCACGATCTGGTTGGGAGAATGCATGTAGCGGTTCGGGATCGAGACGAGCCCGGTCGCCACACCCGCGCGCGACATCCGGATCGCATCTGCGTCGGTTCCCGTCATGGCCGGGATCGCCTGGATCTGCACCACGAATCCGGCGTCTTCGGCCGCCCTGGCGAGGCGGCTGAAAACCACGGGATTGATCGCCGCGCCGCGCGCCAGCACCGGTCCGCCTGCGAGCCGGATGTCTCCGTGCTCCTTCTTGTCCACACTCGGATGGTCCGTCGCGTGCGTGACGTCGACGACGATCCCGACGTCCGGGTCGAGGCCGTAAGACCCAGTCCTGGCCCCCCCGGCGGCCATGTATCCGATCTCCTCCTGCACGGTGGCCGCAGCGACCACATGTGCGGAACATTTCTTTTCTGCGGCCCGCCTGAGCGCCTCGAGAACCACGAACGCGCCGACTCGATCGTCGATGGATCGAGCGGCCACGAGGTCATCGTTAAGATCGAGTGTGTCGGACCGGATCACTGCCACATCGCCGATCGAGACTCTGGCGCGAGCTTCTTCGGCGCTCGCCGCGCCGATATCGATCCACAGGTCCTTGAGCTTGACCGCCTTCTCGCCCTCATCTCCTGCGATCAGGTGTATCGCACGGCGGCCGACCACGCCTGCGACGAGGCCCGTCTCGGTCAGGAACTCTACCCGCTGCCCGACCAGGACCTGGGCGTCCCACCCCCCAACGCTCTTCACCCACACGTAACCCTCGTCATCGATGTGATTGACCATCAAGCCAATCTCGTCGATGTGTCCGGCCAGCATCACGCGCGGCGCTGCACCGGGATTGATCGCGGCAAAGCTGTTGCCGTGCACATCGCCCCAGGTTTCAGTTGCAAATCTCGCGGCCTCCTCGCGCCACACGGCGGCCGCCGCTGTCTCATATCCGGATGGTCCCCGGGCATCGAGGAGGCGATCGATCAGGTCTGGCATAGTGGCTTCATCGTCTGTTGACGGTCACGTCTGGCACGGCAGGATGGATCTCTGTGTCACGTTCGGGCGATATGTCCGTGCTGGGCCGCAGGGCTACCGACCGGGACGCAGGTGCAAGGGTACTGCCGGAGGGGCGAGCCAGCAACGGCGGATCCGGCTCAATCGGTCTCGGCGGCGAGCATCTCGCGGACCCGATCCTCGAGCCCGGGTCTCGCCTTCTCCCCCGCCCCCAGCTCGTGAACGTAGTCGAGGAACAGCCTCTCGAAATCAAAATGCGGATAGCAGTTACGGCATTTCTCCAGATGCCGTCTGACCGCATCGTGATCGGCGGCACCGAGCTCCCCGTCCAGATACTCGTACACACGAGCCAGCGCCTCTTCGCAGCTCAGCTTGGGCTCTCCCGGCCGCTCGGCGCCCGTCGGCGGCGTACTGCATTCGGTCATTTCACGTATCCCATCTCGACAGCGTACTCGTACAGACGCCCCTGCAGGCGCTTCCTGGCCCGGAACAGGCGCGACTTCACAGTTCCAACCGGAATATCCATCAGCTCGGCAACCTCCTGGTAGCTGAGGCCCTCGAGGTCCGACAGGACGACGGCCACCCGGAATTCTTCCGGTAGCTCGTCGATCGCCGCGATGACCTGGTCATCGATGATGTGGTCGAAAATCCGACCTTCGGGATCAGCCTCGTACAGGGCATCGGATGAGGGTCGCTCCGCCAACTGGTCGAACTCGACCGGGACGGGGCGCGATTTCTGTTTGCGGAACTGGTTGATGAACGTGTTGCGGAGGATGGTCATCAGCCACGCGCGACAGTTCGTGCCCGCCTCGAACCTGTCCCACGCCCGATACGCCTTGAGCATGGTCTCCTGCACGAGGTCCTCGGCACGCGGCTCGTCTCCACCGCTGAGCCTGAGAGCCAGCCCGAATAGAGCGTCGAGGTGGATGAGCGCCTCGTCCTCGAACTCTGCTCTTCTTTGCTCGGCCGGAATGCTCATCAAGTCTCTTTCAAAGCGCGTCGTGGTTCCCGCATCCGACGCACGGTATGTTGGCGCCGTCCGACGGAGCAAGCGCCGCGGCCCAGGGACTCCGCTGACGGGCCGGACTCCTGGAATCAGGAACGTAGGCACCGCCGGGGCCGTACTACTGCATGCCACCGATGGCGCGCGACGAAAACGCCTGCCCGGTCATGAGAACGTAGCGGGGACGTATTCGGGTTCCCGCCGCGACGGACAGCGCAATCAAGGGAAAGATCATGGCTACCGAGAAACGCCGCTGGCCGCGAATGGTGATCCTGCTGCTGACGGGCACGATCGCCATCCTGCTGGTGGCTTACCTGGCCCTCGTGGTCGTGCTGCGCGCGGTCGTGGACCCCGCGTCCCTGGCGGACCGCGCAGAACCATACCTCTCGTCCGCTCTCAACCGTCGGGTTTCCGTCGGATCCGCAGCCCTCTCGATCTTCCCACGTCCCGAAGTGCGGCTGCTCCGGATACGGGTCGAGAATCTGCCGGACTTCGAAGGGACCCCGCTCGCAACGGTAGACGAGTTTCGCCTCCGCCCCCGGATCCTTCCCCTTCTGAAGCGACGGGTAGAGGTAGACCGCGTACAGATCCTCGGACCACGCGTGCTCCTTCAGGTGGACGAGCAGGGAAAGACGAATTTCGGCGATTTCGTGCCGGCCTCCCGGGATGACGATGGTCAGCCTCAGACGCCCATCTTTCTCGATATTCGGGGGATCGAAGTAGCAGACGGAAGGGTGGGATACCGTGACGCGCTCAGCGGTCGTGTGCTGCAGGCGGACGGCCTGTGGGTCGAGGGAGCGATCAGTCGAGATACGGACGGACGCCTTGCGCTCGACATCGAGTCCGGCGTCGACAGTCTGCGATTCGCCTTTCCACCTGCCTGGCGAAAAGGTCTCAGAGGGCTGCGCGTGGAGGTCACGCTCGAGGCCGTCGCCGGGCCGGATATGCA
>JAUVTH010000134.1 GCA_030601615.1 Gemmatimonadota bacterium | reverse complement strand
GCGGCTTGCGGAGGGCGGACCGACCGGACAACTTGGCACAGTACCATCGAGGTGGTGCTGGCTATCGATAACGGTCGAGTTGAGGAATAGATCGCACGGCACGCGGGGCAGGTATCGCGCCCTGAATGCCGTTGTTTCGGGCCGGCGGGGCCTCGAGGAGGCCGCCGGCTTTTTGCTTGTCGGTCGGTGAGGGTCGGTGACGAGCGGGTCGTGAAATGGCGATTGTACTGAATGATCGCGGGCTTTGCTCTCCAACACTCGCATAGACATAGACAGATGGAGTCAGCGATGGAATACCTGATCACCATCCTTGCCGCGGCCGTCGCGCTCGTGGCGGGTATTGTCGGAGGCCGGGCACTCGAGGTCCGGCGGGCCAGAGGAGCCCGGCGCACCGGAGAGGAAGAGGCCGCCGGCATCCTCGAAGTCGCCAGAGTCGAGGCCGGCAATCTCAAGCGAGAGGCTGAGCTCGCAGGCAAGGAAGAGGGCTACCGGCTCAAGCAGGAGCTGGTCGAGGAGGCAGAGCAGCGTCGCTCTGAGATCGACAAGGTCGACAAGCGGCTGAGCGAGAAGGAAGATGGTCTCGAGCGCAAGCTGGATGTGCTGGATCAGCGCCAGGAGCGCGTCGAGAAGAGGGAAGAGGAGGTCAGTCAGCGACGGGACGAGCTGAAGACACTGCAGGAAGAGCTGGAGTCCGAGCGCGGTGAGCTCAGAGGGAAACTCGAGAAGATTGCTGGCCTGACCGTGAAGGAAGCCCGAGCCGAGCTGATCAACCGGATCGAGGACGAGGCGAAGGCCGAAGCCGCACGTACCGTGCGAGACCTCAGGGACCGGGCCCGGCAAGAGGCTGAGCGGGAAGCCCGCAAGATCATCGCCATGTCCATCCAGCGCCTCGCGGTGGATCACTCATCCGACATCACTGTCTCCGTTGTTCCTCTCCCGAGTGATGACATGAAGGGGCGTATCATCGGTCGGGAAGGCCGGAACATCCGATCCTTCGAAGCTGCGACGGGTGTCGACGTAGTGGTCGACGACACTCCCGAGGCTGTGATTCTGTCCAGCTTCGACCCCATACGCCGGGAAGTCGCACGAATCGCGATGGAACGCCTCGTCGTCGACGGGCGCATTCACCCCGGGCGTATCGAGGAGGTCGTGGAGAAGGCAGGGGAGGACGTCAAGGGGGAAATGAGGGAGGCGGCGGAGGAAGTCCTGTACGATCTGGGAATTCACGACTTGCCGGAGTCGCTCATCGAGGTGCTGGGCAACCTGAAGTTCCGGACCAGCTATGGGCAGAACCAGCTGATGCACGCTCGGGAGGTTGCTCTGCTGGCTGCCAACATGGCCGCGGAGCTCGGTGTGGATGTCGAAATGTGCAAGCGCATGGGGCTGTTGCACGACATCGGGAAGGGCCTGACACACCAGCAGGAGGGCAGCCACGTCGAGATCGGCTACGAGCTGTGCAAGCTGGCGGGAGAAAAGGAACCCGTGCTCAACGCGATCAAGGCGCACCACGGCGAGGAGCCGGCACGTTACCCGGAGACGTTCCTCGTTACGGCGGCTGACGCGATATCGGGAGCAAGACCCGGTGCCCGGCGCGAGTCGTTCGAGCACTACGTCAAGCGGCTCGAAAAGCTTGAGGAAATCGCGCGATCCTATACGGGTGTTTCGAAGGTCTATGCCATCCAGGCGGGCCGGGAGATCCGCATCATGGTGATGCCGGAGAAGGTGACGGACGAGGAAATGGCGGTTCTGAGTGAAGAAACCGCGAGCCGCATCGAAGAGGAGCTGCAGTATCCGGGTCAGATCAAGGTCGTCGTGGTCCGGGAGACTCGGGCCGTCAACTTCGCCAGGTAAGCGGCCGGCGCTCGAAACGCGGCCACCCGGGGTTTTTCAGCAACCTGATAGCTGCCAGGAGTGATCATGTCTGCTCAGATCATAGATGGGAAGGCGATTTCACAGGCCGTTCGAGACGAGGTGAAGCAGGAGGTCGAAGAGCTCAAGGCCGTGGGAGTGGAACCGTGCCTCGCGGTCATGCTGGTCGGAGATAACCCGGCTTCGGAAGTGTACGTCGGCATGAAGGAGAAGAAGTGCGCCGAGGTTGGAATCAAGGCGGTGGACAAGCGACTTCCGGGTGACACGCCCGAGGAAGAGATTCTCCTGATTCTGGACTCGTGGAACGCCGATCCTTCGATTCACGGTATCCTCGTCCAGTTGCCCCTTCCCGATCACGTGAATGAGAAGACCGTGATGGAGCGCATCAGTCCGGCGAAGGACGTTGACGGTTTCCATCCGCTCAATGTTGGCCGGATGGCCAGCGGAGACCCGGACGCATTCCGGCCGTGCACGCCGGCCGGGATCCAGGTGATGCTCAAGCACATCGGCTACGATCCCGCCGGACAGCACGCGGTGATCGTGGGGCGCTCCAATATCGTGGGCCGGCCGATGGCGACGATCCTGTCTCAGAAGCAGCCGTTCGCCAACGCGACGGTCACTGTCGCTCACAGCCGATCCAGGGACCTGGGAGCCATCACCCGTCTCGCCGACCTGCTCATCGTAGCCGTCGGGTGGCCTGAGGCGGTGACCGGGGACATGGTCTCCGAGGGCACGGTCGTCATCGACGTGGGGGTCAACCGGGTGGATGACGAGACGAGAGAGCGCGGTTACCGACTGGTCGGAGATGTCGCCTACGACGAAGTTGCTGAAAAGGCATCGTGGATCACTCCGGTTCCGGGTGGGGTGGGTCCGATGACGATCGCCATGCTTCTCAAGAACACCGTAAGCGCAGCCCGTCGACTCTCAGCGGTCGCCTGAGGGAGAGCAAGATCCAGGGGGCGGGATCGGCGGCTGAGCCGGGTCGGAGTCCAGCGACCGCCGTACCGGTTTCGGAGGTCAACGCCGCCGTACGGAAGATCCTCGAGACTTCGTTCACGCCTCTCTGGGTGAGGGGTGAGATCGGGCGCTGGCGGCGCCACGGGTCAGGCCACTGCTACTTCGCTTTGCGGGACGCTGAAGCGCAGATCGACTGTGTCATGTTCCGCTCCGATGCGCGCGGGCTTCCGACGGACCCGGATGACGGGATGGAAGTATGCGCGTTGGGCCGTCTCACGCTGTACGAAGCTGGCGGCAAATATCAGCTCGTCGTTCGATCTCTCGAGGCGCGTGGCGAGGGTCTGTGGCGCCTCGCGTTCGAGAAGCTGCGGGCTCGCCTTGCCTCCGAGGGACTCCTGGATCCCTCGCGCAAGCGACCCCTGCCGACGGTTCCCGCCCGGGTGGCCGTGGTAACCTCGCGTTCCGGCGCGGCGCTGCGCGACGTCATCGCGGTCATTCGCCGTCGGGCTCCGTGGACCCGGATCCTCGTGTCCAGTTGCCGTGTCCAGGGGCGTGAGGCGGCGCCAGAGATCGTCACCGCGCTGGAGCGAATCGGACGTGACGGATCCGCCGATGTGGTCATCGTCACTCGTGGGGGGGGCTCGGTCGAGGACCTGTGGGCGTTCAACGAAGAATCCGTCGCCCGCGCCATCGTGTCGTGCCCCGTGCCTGTCGTCTCGGCGGTCGGGCACGAGATCGACTTCACCATCGCCGACCTGGTGGCCGATCTCAGGGCCCCGACTCCGTCGGCTGCTGCCGAGACGGTAGTGCCCGATGGAGGAGTCCTGACGGCTCACCTGAGGGGGCTCGGCGACGGGCTGACGCAGGCCCTCCGCGGAGTCGTTCTGCGCGGCCGCGAGCGCTCGGAGGAGGACGCCCGCCAACTGATCCAGGCGACCCACCAGGTGTTGTCAGTGAAATCAGCCGGGATCGCCGTCGCGGCCGGCCGGCTCGAAGCTCTCAGTCCGTTAGCCACTCTCGGCAGGGGATATGCCGTGGCACTCCGCGAGGATGGAACGGTGCTGCGCACGGGCAGCATGTTCTTGGTAGGGGAGAAATTCGATCTGCGGGTGGTGGACGCGCGCGTCGAGTGTAGAGTAGAGGGAGTCCGGGGCCTCCCGGCCGACTGCGAGGACGAATGAACGAGCACGAAGACACATTTGAGAGCGCGTTGACGGAACTCGAGAGCATCGTGGACTCCCTGGAACATGATGATCTGGAGTTGGATCAGGCGCTTACCCTGTTCGAGCGAGGCATCGAGAGACTGCGAGTCGCGGCCGGGTTCCTCGACGCGGCGCACGGGCGGGTGGAAGAGCTCGTGCAGGATGCAGCCGGGTCGCTCGACATCGTCCCCATGGAGATCGGGGACCGGGATTCAAACGAGCCCGGTGTTGGGTGAGTCCGGTGTCTTGTTGGATGACGTCCGGACGGAGGCTGCCGTGGCCGACCTGACGCAGATGCGTACGGCCCTCGATCGGGCCCTGGAGTCGTTCGTCGACGAGGAGCTGGCCCATCTGCCGCCGGAAGTGGCGGAGTCCGTACGTTACGCCGTCCTGAGTCCGGGGAAGAGGGTGCGGCCCCTGCTGCTCATGGCTGCGTACGGCTCCGTTGGTGGGACGCAGGCGGATATCGTGGACCTTAGTCTCAGCGTGGAGCTGGTTCACGCCTATTCCCTGGTTCACGATGATCTACCTTGCATGGACGATGACGTGCTGCGTCGCGGACGATCAACCGTCCACGTGAAGTTCGGCGTCGCCGTTGCCGTACTTGCGGGGGCGGCACTCATGCCACTGGCCATCCGCGCGATCATACGCGGATGCGAAAACCTCGGACTGCAGCAGCGATTGATCGATCGACTGGTCAGCGTCCTGGCCACGGCTTCCGGCGCTTCGGGGATGGTCGGGGGTCAGCTGCTGGATCTGCGAGCCGAAGGCCGCCGGGTGACGAGGGACGAGCTCGAGCGCATTCATACCGGCAAGACAGCACGTCTGATCGCGGCAGCCGC
>JAUVTH010000053.1 GCA_030601615.1 Gemmatimonadota bacterium | reverse complement strand
AGATCGCCGCCGATCTCGAGGAGGACTTCGGCGTCCATGCCGTGGTGATTCGTGAGGACCTGACGGACCCGGACGCCCCGGACCGAATCTTCGACCGGCTCGAGTCTCTGGGATTCCGCACGGACGTCCTCGTGAACAATGCCGGCTTCGGCACGCTTGGCCGGTTCGCGAGGTCGGACGCCGGACCCCAGATCGACATGGTGCAGCTGAACGTGACAGCGCTCACCCACCTGACCCGTCGGTTCGTCGAGCCGATGGTCGAGCGGGAGCGCGGCCAGATCCTGAACGGCGCTTCCACGGCCGCCTTCCAGCCGGGGCCCTTCATGGCGGTCTACTTTGCGACGAAGGCGTACGTTCTCTCGTTCTCGGAAGCTCTGGGCGAGGAAATGCGCGGCACCGGCGTGACGGTCACCGCCCTGTGTCCCGGGCCTACCGTGACCGGCTTTCAGAGCAGAGCGGCCATGGAGCACGCACCGATCGGGGGCCGGATGGTGACGGGAGATGCCGCTGCGGTGGCACGGGCCGGGTACGCCGGGATGATGAAGGGCAAGCGCGTGGTGATCCCCGGAGTGATCAACAAGATCGGCAGTGCGCTGCCGCGTTTCTTCCCGCGCACGCTCGCGACGCGGGTAGTGGCTCGGATGACGGCGGTTCGAGGCGACACCTGAGTCGTGGCCCGCCGAAAAGACGGGCGGAGCAATTGGCCCCGCCCCTCTCGTCGTCGCCGGCCGATCGGTTCAGCTGACCGGTTGCAGGTACCTGCCCAGCCAGTCGAAGAACACCCGGTGCCACAGGATCCCGTTCTGCGGTGACAGGATCCAGTGGCCCTCCTTCGGGAAGTACAGGAAACGGCTTTCAATTCCCTTGAGCTGCGCCGAGGTGAACGCCTGCATCCCCTCCGTGATCGGCACGCGGAAGTCCTTCTCGCCGTGGATCACGAGGATCGGCGTGTCCCAATTCTGCACGAAACGGTGCGGTGAGAACTGTTCGTAGCCGGCCGGATTCTCCCAGTAGGGCCCGCCGAGATCGAAGTTCACGAAGAATATCTCCTCGGTCGCCCCGTACATGCTCTCGAGGTTGAACACTCCGGCGTGGGCCACGAATGTGCGGAACCGGCCGTCGTGATTGCCCGCCAACCAGTAGACCGAGTATCCCCCGTAGCTGGCGCCGATCGCGCCGAGCCTCGTCTCGTCCACGTACGGCTCGGCCGCCACATGGTCGATCGAAGAGAGCAGGTCCTGCATCGCCTGGCCGCCCCAGTCACCGGAGATCTGCTCCTTCCACTCCTGTCCGAAACTGGGCACTCCGCGCCGGTTGGGGGCTACGATGATGTACCCGTGAGCCGCCATGAGCTGGAAGTTCCACCGGTAGGAAAAGAATTGGCTGACCGTGCCCTGCGGCCCCCCCTGCGCGTACAGCAGGGCGGGGTAGCGGCGCGAAGGGTCGAACCCCGGCGGGTAGATCACCCATGCCAGGATCTCCTTTCCGTCGGTGGCCGGGATCATCCGCTTCTCGACGCGGCCGAGCTCGACACCTGCGAGAACCTCGCGGTTGGCGAACGTAAGCTGCTCGGCGTCGCCGGTCTCGGGATCGACGCGATAGATCTCCGTCGGCGAGGACATCGAGCGCCTGGCCGCGACGAGCGTCTGTTCGTCGCCGAGGCGTGCCACATCCAGCGACACGTAGTCGAACACTCCATCCGTTACCTGGCGAACGGGGCCGCCGCCGGCGTCGACGGCGAAGATCTGGACCGTGCCCCAGGTCTCGCTCGTAAAGAGAATTGACTCGCCGTCCGCCGTCCACACGGGGGAATGCGAGTCGTTGTCGTACTCTGCGGTCAGCTCGATGCGCGCATTCGTCGAGAAGTCGTGCACGAAGAGCCGGTTACGATCGGCCTCGTATCCGTCGCGCTCCATGCTCAGCCAAGCGATGCGTCCACCGTCGGGTGAGAACACGGGCTCCACGTCGTAGCCCATCATCCCCATGGTGAGATTCGTGGTCTCTCCCGAGTCCAGATCGACAACGTAGATGTCCGAGTTCGTGCTCACCGTGTAGTCGGTGCCAAGGACCTGCTTCGTCGTGTACGCGATCTTCCGCCCGTCCGGGCTCCACGCGATCTGCTCCACGCCGCCGAACGGGTTGAGCGGTGTGTCGAAGCGCTCGCCCTTCATCAGGTCGACGGGCTCGCCGACCCAGCCGTTCTTGTACGGTGTGACGAACAGGTGGCTGTAGGAGTAATCGTGCCAGCTGTCCCAGTGCCGGTACAGGAGGCCATCCATGATGCGGGCATCCGCCTCGGGAAGGTCGGGGTAAATGTCGTTCACTGTCTTGTCGAGCTTCACGTCGGAAGTGAACGAGATGTGAGTCCCGTCAGGCGAGTAGCGGAAGTTGGAGATGCCCCCCTCGAGGTCCGTGACCTGGCGCAGCTTCCTGCCGTCGGCCGTGACTTCCCATAGCTGCGCCGATCCGCCTTTGCTCGACAGGAAGCCGATCCACTGGCCGTCCGGACGCCAGGTCGCGGAGCTCTCCGATCCCTTCATGTCGGTCAGCTGGACGGGGTGTCCCCCTGCGACGTCCAGCACGAACAGGTCCGTGTCGCCCTTGTTCGCCTTGACGTCGTAGGTGCGCACTCCGTACACGAGCGAATTCCCATCGGGTGACACCGCGGGCGCGGAAACCCGTTTCAGCTTCCACAACAGCTCGGGCGTCATGACGTTCTGCGCGGCCGCCGGCCCGGGAACGAAGATGGACAGGGCGACGAGAGCGCCCAGCACCCGGCTGATCCGTTGAATCATCTCAAACTTCCTTCCGATGTTGCGCGGCCCCGCCCGGACCGCCAAAAGGGGCTGTCATGGTGCGACGTCCGGCGATACCATGCAACCCGACTTTTGTCAGCAACCTGCTGGAATGCCAGAGCGCGTCACAGGCGCCACCGGCCGATTTCGATATGCTGGTAAGGGGGTACGATGCGTGGATTCAGGCCAGGTCTTGCGGGAGGGATTCCTCTGATGATGGTTTGTGCGGTGGTTGCCGGAGGATGTGACGGCAACGGGACGTCCCGGACGGAGCCGCCGGTGGCGCGTGTGGAACCGACGGAGCTCGAGCTGCACGGCACCACCCGCATCGATGATTACTACTGGCTCAAGGAGCGCGAGGATCCGGTCGTCGTCCAGTACCTGGCGGCCGAGAACGCGTACCTCGAGACGGAGATGGCTCACACCGCCGACCTGCAGGAGCGGCTGTTCCAGGAGATCGTCGGGCGGATCAAGGAAGACGACGAGTCGGTTCCGTACCGCTTTCGCGATTACTACTACCAGGCGCGGTACGAGCAAGGGAAGGAATACCCGGTCCACGTCCGCCGGGAGGGCTCGATCGAGGGTCCCGAGGAGGTCATGGTGGATGTGAACGCCCTGGCGTCGGGCCACGAGTACTTCTCTGCCAGGGTGGGAGTGAGCGGGATCAGCGAGGACCAACGCATCCTGGCGTTCGCCACGGACAGCGTGGGTCGGAGGAAGTACACGATCCGCTTCCTCGATCTGGAGACGGGGGAATACCTCGCGGACGAGATCCCGGACGTGACGCCGAACGTGGCGTGGGCTGCGGACAATCGCACGTTGTTCTACACGCGCCAGGATCCGGAGACACTGCGCAGGTTCCAGGTCTACCGTCACATCCTCGGTACCGATCCGTCGGCGGACGAGCTGGTGTACGAGGAGACCGACGAGGAGTTCAACGTCAGCGTCGGGCGTACGAAGTCCCAGGACTACATCTTCATCACCTCTTCCCAGACGCTGTCAACGGAGTACCGATACGTGTCCGCGGCGGATCCGTCGGCTGAGTTTCGGGTCATCCTGCCGCGCGCGGCTGATCACGAGTACTCCGTCGAGCACTTCGGGGACCACTTCTATTTCCGCACAAACCATGAAGCTCCGAACTTCCGTCTCGTGCGGGCCCCGGTCGATGACCCGGACATCGATGGATGGGAGGAGGTCGTGGCCCATCGGGACAGCGTGCTGCTGGAGGGGTTCGATCTGTTCCGCGACCACCTTGTCCTCGAGGAGCGGGAGGGCGGGCTCGTACGCCTCAGGGTGATTCCGTGGACGGGTGACGGCGAGCACTACATCGAGTTCGACGATGCGGCGTGGATGGCGTTTACGACGGCCAATCTGGAATTCGACACGTCGGTACTGCGGTACGGGTATACGTCGATGACGACACCGTTCACGACATATGATTACGACATGGAGTCGCGGGAAAGAAAGCTTCTCAAGCGCACCGAGGTGGTGGGCGATTTCGACCCGGCGGACTACGAATCGGAGCGTCTGTGGGCGGAGGCCCGGGACGGGCGGCAGGTGCCCATCTCTCTCGTATACCGCCGGGGTTTCGAGCGGAACGGGAGTGCTCCGCTTCTCCTGTACGCGTACGGGTCCTACGGCTCCAGCATGGACGCGACGTTCAGCCCGGCCCGCCTCAGCCTGCTCGACCGGGGCTTCGTCTTCGCGATCGCGCATGTGCGAGGCGGAGAGGAGCTTGGCCGCTGGTGGTACGAGGAAGGCAAGCTGCTCAACAAGATGAACACGTTCACCGATTTCATCGATTCCGCCGAATACCTCGTGAGCGAGGGCTACGCGGACCCAGATCGTGTGTTCGCGATGGGCGGGAGCGCCGGCGGCCTTCTCATGGGGGCAGTTGTGAACATGCGCCCGGATTTATGGCGTGGTGTGGTCGCCGCCGTTCCGTTCGTGGACGTCGTCACCACGATGCTGGACGAGTCGATTCCGCTCACTACGAGCGAGTACGATGAATGGGGAGACCCGAACGATTCCACCTATTTCGAATACATGCTCTCGTACTCGCCATATGACAACGTCGAGCGCGTGGACTACCCGAACCTTCTCGTGACGACCGGACTGCACGATTCGCAGGTGCAGTACTGGGAGCCGGCCAAGTGGGTGGCGAAGCTCCGGACCATGAAGACGGACTCGAATCGTCTCTACCTCCACACGAACATGGAGGCGGGGCACGGTGGAGCTTCGGGGCGGTTCAAGCGTCACCGCGAGACGGCGCTGGAGTACGCTTTCCTGCTGGATCTGGCCGGGATCGCGGAGTAGCGTTGAGTCGTCCCACAGCGACCTGACAGAACGACTCACTTCGGGCGTGCCTGGCACGAGCCGCGGTGAGTGCGTCGGAGGCCAGCGACGCCCGCAAACGGCCCAGGAACGGTTCTCAGCCGTCATCTCTCGCTGAGAGCGAATCGGGCACGCTCTTTGCTTCCCTCGAAGCATGTCGCCCTGCCGGGATCAGATCCCGCCGAGGCAGGGAGACTCCGGGGCATTATCCGATAGATCGGCGTCGCGCGATGCGTGACGTGGCAATACAGACCCGGCATTTCGTGTATCCGCAAGCCACCGGGTCCCGCTGTCGTGGCGCGTCCGTCGTGTCGCGCGACGCGATGTGAACGGTCCATCGGAGGTGATGCATGCTAGCTCCCACATCCCATCCTTGGACGACCGACGAGACTCTGGGCGAGCATCTGAGCGCCCGGGGTGTGAGCCGGCGTGACTTTCTCGAACTGTGTGGGAAGCTTACCGCCATGCTCGGCCTCAGTTCGGTCGTCACTCCCCGAATGGTCGAGGCGCTCGCACAGATGCGCAGGCCCAGCGTCATCTGGATCCAACTCCAGGAATGCACCGGGTGCGTCGAGAGCCTGATCCGTACGTCCGAGCCCTCGATCGGCGACCTGATCCTCGACACGATCTCGCTGGACTACAACCACACGCTCATGGCCGCGGCCGGACATGCGGCGGAAGAGGCCCTGCAGGCTGCGATGCAGGCGAACGCCGGGCAGTACATCCTGGTCGTGACGGGCTCGGTGCCCCTGAAGGACAACGGGATCTACACGACTATCGGCGGACGCACGGCCAAGGAGGTCCTGGAGGAAGCGGCGGCCGGCGCTGGAGCCGTGATCGCGGTTGGAGCCTGCGCACACTGGGGCAACATCCAGGCCGCGAACCCCAACCCGACGGGCGCGGTTGGTGTATCCGATATCGTCCGGGACAAGCCCGTCGTGAACATCGCGGGGTGCCCTCCGATTTCCGACGTCGTGACGGCGACCATCGTTCACCTCCTGACGTTCGGACGCGTACCGGCGCTCGATATCGACGGCCGCCCCCTGTTCGCGTACGGGAAGAGGATCCACGACCAGTGTCAGAGGCGAGCGCATTTCGACGCCGGCCAGTTCGTGGAGGAGTTCGACGACGAAGCGGCGCGAAAGGGATGGTGCCTGTACCGAAAGGGCTGCAAGGGACCGGCCAGCTTCTCGCCCTGTCCGATCATCCAGTGGAACGTGCGGACGAGCTGGCCGATCGGGGCGGGCCACCCGTGCATAGGGTGCACCGAGAGGCAGTTCTGGGACACGATGACGCCGTTCTACGAGCGTCTCCCGGATGTCGCCGGCTTCGGAGTCGAGCGTCGGGTGGATACGATCGGTGGCGTTCTGGCGGTGGGCGTGACGGCAGGCGTCGCGGCGCACGCCGTAGCGACCGGCGTGCACAGAGCGCGGCAGCGCAAGCAGCTGCCCGTGATTTCCCAGCCCTCACAGGAAGCGGAGGTGGACCGTGGCCAGGACTAAGGTAGTCGTCGATCCGATCACCAGGATCGAGGGACATCTGCGTATCGAGGTCCAGGCCGAGGACGGAAGGATCGCCGATGCCTGGGCATCCTCGACCCAGTTCCGGGGAATCGAGATCATCATGGAAGGGAGGGACCCGCGTGACGCGTGGGCCTTCACCCAGCGGATCTGCGGCGTGTGCACGGTAGTGCACGCGATCGCATCCCTGCGGGCGGTCGAGGACGCCCTCGACATCCGGATCCCGGCCAACGCCAACATCATCCGGAACCTGATCCTCGGAATGCAGTTCATCCAGGACCACGTGATCCACTTCTATCACCTGCACGCGCTGGATTGGGTGGATGTGGTGAGCTCGCTGTCGGCCGATCCAGCGGTGACGTCGCAGATCGCTCGCTCGATCTCTCCGTGGCCAAACAACTCAGAGACGTACTTTGCCGAGGTTCAGGACCGGATCGGAAGGTTCGTTGAGGGAGGGCAGCTCGGGATCTTCTCCAACGGATACTGGGGCCATCCGGCCTACAAGTTGCCGCCCGAGGTCAACCTGCTGGCGGTCGCCCACTATCTCGAAGCGCTGGACTGGCAGCGGGACGTGATCCGCGTGCACACGATCTTCGGGGGCAAGAACCCGCATCCGAACTTCCTGGTTGGCGGGATGGCTTCGGCCATCAACCTCGAGAGCACGGCCACGATCAACGCCGAACGCCTGACCGATATCTACGCCATGATCCGACGGGCGCGCCGATTCGTCGAGGAGGTGTACTGGCCGGACCTCGTGGCGATCGCCGGCTTCTACAAGGAGTGGGCCGGCATCGGGGGCGGCGTCGGAAACTACATGGCCTGCGGCGAGTTTCCGGAGGACGACATCCGGAACACCGACTCGTACTACCTGCCGCAGGGTGTCATTCTCGGCAAGAACATCGGCGAGGTACTTCCCTACGATCAGCAGCTGATCAAGGAGTACATCACCCACTCGTGGTACGAATACGAAGCGGGAGATCAGACGGGTCTCCACCCGTACGAGGGTGAGACGAAACCGAAGTACAGCGGCCCTCCGACGCCGTGGGAGTACCTCCAGGGCGAGGACAAGTACACGTGGATGAAGGCCCCGCGCTACAACGGGATGCCGATGGAGGTGGGTCCGCTCGCCCGCATGCTGGTTGCCTACGGCTCCGGACACGAGGGCGCCCGGGAGCTGGTCGGCGAGGTGCTGGGCCGCTTGGAAGTGGGTCCGGAGGCCCTGTTCTCGACCCTTGGCCGTACCGCGGCGCGAGGCATCGAGACGGTACTGCTGGCGAGACGCATGGAGAAGTGGTACGACGACCTGGTCGGCCGGATCAAGGGGGGCGACACGGCCACCTTCAACGGTGAGCGGTGGGACCCGAGCACATGGCCGGCCACGGCGCGGGGATACGGGTACCAGGACGCGCCGCGCGGGAACCTCGGCCACTGGATCGAGATCAAAGACAGCAAGATCTCGCGCTACCAGTGCGTGGTGCCGAGCACCTGGAACGGCTCACCGCGGGATGGCGAGGGCCAGATGGGACCGTACGAAGCGTCGCTCACGGACAACCATCCGCTGGTCGACCCAGAACGGCCGCTGGAGATCCTCCGCACGATCCACTCGTTCGATCCCTGCATGGCGTGCGGCGTGCACGTGCTGGATGCCAACGGTAAGCCCGTTACCGAGGTGAGGGTGAGATGACCGACGTGAGAGAGCCGACCCTCCAGCCGGCCGGCACGGGCGGGGTCACTCCGGAGGATGTCGCGGACGCCACACACATTCCGCATCCTCCGGCACTCCCCGAATACAGGTGGGTGTATCTGTGGCGTTGGCCGCTCCGCGTCACCCACTGGGTCTCCGCGATCACGGTCGTCGTGCTCGTCGTGACGGGCTTCTACATCGGGGCTCCCTACTTCACCACGTGGGGCGAAGCGAGCAGCCACTTCCTCATGGGATGGGCGCGTTTCCTCCACTTCTCGGCCGCGGCGCTCATCGTTGCAGCGGCGATCCTGCGGGTCTACTGGCTGTTCGCGGGGAACAAGTGGGCGCGCTGGAACGCCCTGCTCCCGGTTCGGACGAAGAACTGGAAGAACATGTGGAAGATGCTCAAGTACTACTTTCTGGTCCGCCAGGAATCGATGCCGCATTACTTGGGCCATCACCCGCTGCAGCAGCTCAGCTACACTGCGATCTACCTGTTGGTAATCGTCCAG
>JAUVTH010000166.1 GCA_030601615.1 Gemmatimonadota bacterium | reverse complement strand
TCGGGAACCGCGCCCTCCTCGAAGTAAAGGGGACCGGGCTTCCCGAGGATCACTCCCTGCTCCTTGATGACCTCGCAATCGAGCCCGGCGGCCTCGAGCCTCGTCTTCGCATATTCGATCGAGTCCTTCCACGGGAAGAACTCGGGCAACCCGATGCGCTTGCCGAGCTCGCGAGCGATCCACCAGCCCGGCTTGCTGTCGTACATCGGCGGGACGACCTCCTGGCGCGCCGCGGCGTACGGCTCACGCCACCACGGGTTGTACAGATCGTCGCACCGCTCGAGGTATGTCGCCTCGGGAAGGACCACGTCCGACCAGCCCACGATCTCGGCCGGCAGTACGTCCACGGTCACCAGGAAGTCCAGCTCCTGGATCGCCTTGTAGGTGTTCTCGGGATTCGGCAGGGTGGTCGGCAGATTGGAGCCGTACACCATCCACGCCTTGATACGCGAATCTCCGCGCACTCCCGTGATCGCCGCATCGCACACACCCTGTGCGAGGACCTGATCGGCGAGCGGGAAGTCGCTCGGTGCGGGCCTGTCAGACGCCTGCGCGTCCGGCTTCAGGTAGCCCGGATACTCGTATGGGGGCAGCTGCACCTGCGACGGAACGAAGAACCCTCCCTTCCGGCCCCACGAGCCGAGAAGCGCGTTCAGGATCGCGATCGCGCGCGACCTCTGCGTGTCGTCGCCGTACCAGGTGACGTGCCGACCCGGGTGGACCAGGGTCGCCGGGCGGGCGGCGCCCATCGCCCGGGCGGTGCGCCGGATTATGTCCGGCTCGATGCCGGTGCGCGGGTACGCCCACTCAGGAGTGAACGTCTTCACGTGCTCCTGGAGCTGCTCGAAACCGTACGCATACCGTTCGATGTAGTCCCGGTCGTACAGCCCCTCGCCGATGATCACGTTCATCCAGGCGAGCAACAGGGCCGTGTCCGTGCCGGGCTTGATCGGGAGCCACCAGCGCGACTTCGAGGCGGCGACCGAGTATCGCGGATCCACCGTGATGATGTCCGCCCTGTTCCGGATCGCGTCCGCGAAGTCCTGCACCTGGGTGTTGTGCATGTTCTCGCCCAGGTGGCTGCCAATGAGGACCAGGCAGCGGGCGTTCCGAATGTCCGTGTTCTCGGGAGATCCGACGCCGGACCCATACGTGAGATCGAACCCGACCTCTCTTGGACCGCGGCACTGGGCATACGACGGTGCGGCGATGTTGGGCGAGCCATACGCCTTGAACAGGTGCTTCATCCAGCTCCCGCCATACCCGTGCGAGAACAGCGCGAGGGCAGCGGCGCCGTGCTCGGCCTTGATGCGCTCGAAGTTCTCGGCCACCACACCGAGGGCGTCATCCCAGGAGACCTCTTCGAAGACCTGCGAGCCGCGCTTGTCGCGCCGAATCATCGGCGTTTTCAGGCGGTCCGGATCGTAGAGGAGGCCGGTCCCGCCGGCCCCGCGCGGACACAGACGCCCATTCGAAAGCGGGTCCTTCGGGTTTCCCTTGATCTTGGTGACCCGGCCGTCCTTCACGTGCGCGAGGATGCCGCACTTCCAGAAGCACAGCTCGCAGAAGGAAGGCACGACCCTGTCTCCGTCCGTGCCGGGATCCGACATCGGATTGCCGTATCGACCGTACCAGTCGGTCGTCAATCCGCCGGCCACAGCGGCGCCCGCGGCGCCGTACGAGCCGACGCGAATGAACTGTCTACGCTCCATGGATCGAAACCTCGTGAAGATCTCGGAACCGATTCGTGAAGCGCTCCCCGGTCTCCGGGTGCACCCACTCGCAAACCGCGTCCATCAGGTGCACCGTGACCGGTTTGACCAGCTCGAGATGCACTTCCGTTCCGCATCGCGTCGCCGTGATGAGACCCCGCGAACGGAGCATTCCCACATGGCGCGCGACCGTGGACTGCGGCCAACCGAGTTCCTCGATCAGTTCTTTCTGCGTATTGGATCGGCCCGACATCAGGAGACACGCGACCTGGAGACGGCCCGGGTGGGAGAGCGCCTTGAATATTCCTGCGGCGCGTCGAAAGTCCTGCGGATCGGGATTCATGGAAACCCGCCTTCTCCCTGTTGTACCTCGGTTCCGCATATTCGGAAACCCGGGTACTTCGTCCATCAATAACAGCCGCCAGGCTCTCGTGCCGCCGGACGGCCACGCTCGTGAATTACTTCACAAACGACAAAATACAGATATCCGGATATTCGACAATCGTACTTAAGTACTCATCGTGAATCGGGCGGGAGCCCTGGCAGGGGCAAGACCCCGGGGAAGCAGAATCGGACGTGCCCCACTCGCGAACGGAATTCGGAGCGAGGCACGTTGGGCAGGGACTCTACTCCGGGCGGGTGTGCTGTACCGCGTGCACGTAAGTGCGAGACAGCACCCATTCGGCCATCGCCTGCACTTCCCGGTTCACCCAACCGGCGGCGACATCCCAGGCGTGGGACCACGCGAGGAACAGCGGTCGGAACACGGCCAGGCTGAACAGGAACGCGAGGGTGAGCACAAAGAGGGCCGGGATCGCCCAGGCCGCAGCGATGAGCGGGATGCCTATGAGCTGGAGCATGCATACCTCCTTGGGCGAGTCATCCCTGTACGAATCTCTACACCGAAAGTACGCGATCGATTCGCCGCGCGCCTCCGGAGAGAATCGGGCGTCAATGATCGGCGGCGAACCGCCCGGTGATGCTCGAGTCCACGGCGTCCACGTGCACCATGTACGCCAGCACGCGCATGGCCATCCAATCGCCCCGAATCCAGACGTAGCCGCGCCGGCCCGAGCCCGTGCCGTGCGAGTTCTTGATCAGGTACCAGTCCTCGCCGTTCACCACACGGTGATCGACGGCCAGGACGAGGTGGTCGTCCGTCGTGCGGCCTTCTGCGAAATCGCTCTGCCGGGTGTCCTGATTGATCAGGTATCCCGGCATCATGACCGGGTGCATCACTGCGAGGCCCGCGCCGTTCCACGAAGCCCCCATGTCACCCCAGTCCGTGTCGATCACGACCGGGTATCCCCCGTCGAGGGCCCGGTTGATGGTCCGGATCCACGCGTCGAGCGGAACGTTGTAGTAGCCGTCGTAATCCCACCAGTTGTCGGGGATGTCCAGCTCACCCCGGGCGTAGAACGGGAAGTCCGTGTACGAGCTGACCTCCCAGTAAGAGCCCGGATCCAGGGCGAGGTAGTCCGTGGCATACTCGATCGGTGTCATCTCGCGGCCGTCCACCGTGATCGTCTCGGGTGGTGGCGCGAGGTGCCGATCCAGGACTTCGCGGATTTCGGCCACCACGGCGTCTTCGGACCAGTCACCGCTCTCGGCGTGACGCTCCAGCACGGCGTTCAACTCGGTCCGCATCGCTCCGTAGTCCTCGACCACCACGTAGTCGGACTCGGGAACGATGCCGTACGTCTCTACGAGCCATGTCACGTCGTGACTCAGCCCTCCGTCGGTGAAACGAGCATTCTCCCCCTTACGCTGCGCGTATTCGCGGGCCTTCTCGACGTAGGCCCAGTAGACGACGTAGTAGTCGGACAGGTCGAGCTCGACCTTCGCCTCTTTCAGCGCCGCCACGACGTCAGCGTTGGTGCGCAGCACTTCCGATTCCAGGAACGCCACCGTGGAGAAGCTCCAACAGCTCCCGCCCCGCTGCCGCTTGATGGAGGTGTGCGCGATGTCGGTGCCGAGCCAGTTCGGGGCCTGGATGCCGTCGAAGAACGCCTGACGCTCAGCCGCGTCGGAGGCTCTCTGGGCCGTCGCCAGGGTCGGCGAGAGGAAGATCGCGACCGTCGCGGCCGCGAGGAACCGCACTGCGTATCTCATGGGGTCAAGCTCCCGGCTCACTGAGTGCCGCGCCTCTCGAGGGAGGCGCTCCAACCCTTGGGAGCGAGGCAAGAGTCGTGCGGCTGGCGCGCGCGAGCTCCGGACCGTGCCGTCGAACCGCCGGAGACGCGTCCAGTGCGTTGTCAGGAACGAGCTTACGTCGATGCGGGCTGGCGGATCGTCAGGCGCAGGCGACCCTGGAATCGAGGACACCCCGGGTCGCAACGGCGCCATGTTGTCGGCTGCCGGCGGCCCGGGGGTGACAGGATGTCACATCGCCCGGTGCGTGAGCCCCGGTTCTACTTCGAATCGTCGAGTCGAATTCTCGTGCGCGAGTCCGAGGTCACGATCTCGATTTCACGGCCTGGCTCGATGATGTTCACGACCACCGACCCGGTGCCCCTCCCCTCGACACTCGTCTCTCCGACCAGACCGGCGTGCCGGAGCTTCGTCACGCTCGGCGTCGCGT
>JAUVTH010000144.1 GCA_030601615.1 Gemmatimonadota bacterium | reverse complement strand
CTTGTTCGAACGACTGCGCGAGAGGCACATTTTCAGGACCGCCTTCCTCTACCTGGGCGTCGCCTGGGCCTCGATGGAAGCGATCGGCTTCTTCGTGGACAACTACGGTTGGTCCAGGAAGGTGCTGGATATCGCCGTACTGCTCATCGTGCTTGGATTCCCGGCCGCGCTGATCATCGCGTGGTACCACGGGGAGAAGGGAAAGCAGCAGGTCGTGCGTACTGAAGCATCCCTGCTGCTCACGCTGGCCGTCCTCGCGGCGATCGGCACGTTTCGTGTCAGCACGGCGGCAGAAGATTTCAACAATCCGGGGACGAGATCGGACGCCATCCCCGTCGCCACGACCGATCTGGGAGAGCGTTCCGTGGCGGTCCTGCCGTTCATCAACAGCACGGGGGTCGACAGCCTCGACTGGCTCGGGCCAGGGATGTCGGACATGGTAACGACGAATCTGGCGCAGACGGGAGCCCTTCGAGTCGTCAGCCCACAGCGCCTGTTCGAGCTGCTTCGGCAGGAAGGCCACGCCGAGACGGACCAGATCCCCCGGGAACGGGCGATGGACATCGCGGCCCGGTCGGGCGCACGCACGATGGTCCATGGCTCCATTCTCGGCACGCCGGATGACATGGCCCTCGACGTGCAGCTCATCGACTTGAGCGACGGCACCATCATCGCGGCCGAGCGCGCTCGCGGTTCGGACATATTCGCGCTCGCCGATACGGTGGCGGAGCGTCTCGCCAGCCGGCTCACCGCCGGCGTGGAATACCAGATGGCTGCCGCGCCGGAGAAGTCGCCGTTCGAGCTCACCGGCGACATCGGCAAGCTGCGTGAGTACCAGACGGATCTCCGTTCGGCGTGGAACAGCCTGGACAGTGACAGTCTCGAGGTACGTTATCACCTGGCAGACATGCTAGAGATGATGCCCGGGCGGGAGGCAGAGGCGCGTCGGGCACTCGAGGAGATCATCGAGATGTCACCCGAGGAGGCGCAGGCCGTGGGGCGCCTCGCTCGAATCGCCATCGTGCAGGGCGACACGGTCGCGGCGGACAGTCTCATCGTGCGCTACAGGTACCTCGAGAAAGATCGGTTCACGGTCGCGGTGGGCTCCGGACAGCTCCTCGAGCACGCGTCTCGTTTCGAGGAGGCCAGAGAAGCGTACCGCGAGGCCCTCGCGGTTGAGCCAGAGAACACGATGCTGCTCGACCGGTTGGCCAGGACGTATCTGCACGCTAACGATCCGGCAGGCGGTCGGCGGGAGATGGAGCCCTTCACGTCAAGTCCGACGCCGGACATGGAGACCGAAGCGCACCTGCTGATCGGGGACGCGTGGGTGTGGGAGGGCAGGTTCGATGAGGCAGCACCTGCCTACGGACGCGCCGCGGCCGTTGGGGTGCGCGAGAACCGTCCGGACCTCGAGGGCGCGGGACATGAGAGCGCTCTCTGGCTGGAGGCTCTGCTCGATCCGTCGAGCGGCGTTTCCCGGATCAACAAGTCCGTGTGGACGCTGCTTGACCTGGGCCGGGGCGAAGCGGCTCTCAACCTCGTCGAAGGGTCGAACCGGCTGTACGTGCGCGACTCCGACCGCCTGTATCCGGTCGAGTTCCACACCATCCTGTACCTGAAGGGCCGGGTCTACGAACTGCTCGGCAAGCCGCGCGCTGCGATGGCCGCCTACGGCAAGCTGCTGAAGGACTGGGGAGAGGTCCTCGGAGACATCCCGCGCCTTTCGGACACTGCGCAGCGAATGGAAGCGGTGCAGGGGGAATGGGTAGCCGCTGACCGACTCACGCCCGTCCGGCCGGAGGGCGCCCCACCGGGCGCCCCCCGCGTAGAGGTGGGAGTGTCTACTCCTCGGCAGTAGCCGCTTCGGTCGCGTCCGTCCGCGGCATCAGCAACCTGCTGTAAATCGCCGCCGCGACAATTCCGCCCAGGATCGGGCCGGCCCAGTACACGATGTGTCCCGTCCAGTAACCGCTGACGAGTGCGGGGCCAAACGCGCGTGCCGGGTTCAGCGCGGCGCCGGTCAGCGGTCCGCCCGCCAGCACGGCGAAGACGAGCACCAGGCCGATCGCCCAGCCGCCCAGTTTCGTGGCGCGCGGGTCTACGGCCGTCCCGAACACCGTGAAGACCAGGAAGAAAGTCAGGATGGCCTCGATCACGATGCCTGTGCCGATCGTCACATCGCCGGCGAGCATCGGTGTGCCGAGCGACGCGGCGTCAACCGCCCCGGCCGGAAACAGGGCCGCCAGGAAGGCCGCGGCGACCACGGCTCCAAGCAGCGGCGCCGCAATGTAGACCACGGCCATCCTGGCCTCGATCTTCCGGCCGATCCACACGCCGATCGTGACGGCCGGATTGATGTGCCCGCCCGAGATGTGCGCGGTGGCCGTGATTACGACGGCCAGGACCACGCCGTGAGCGAGTGCGATACCCACCAGACCCACGCCACCGCCAGTGTACTCGTTCATGATGATGGACCCGGCCCCGAAAAAGATCAGGCCGAACGTGCCGATCGCTTCCGCGAGGAAAGGCTGAAACCACGGTCGATTCACAGGTGCCTCCGTTCACTTGCGTAAAACGTTGCCTGTGCAATCATATGGTTGCGCTAGCAACGGATGAGCTGGAGATTGTGGTATGGCCAATGACAAGAAAATGAAAAAGACTGCGGATGGAAAGGGGCTGCTTCAAACCAGCCGAGCGGATGACGCGCCGGCATGGCTGATTCAGCGTACCGCACGTCTTCTGAGAGTACTGTTCCTGAGGCTGGTGCAGGAAGAGGGCGGTATCGACGTTACCCCGGAAATGTGGACGGTCCTCACCCGGCTGTTGGCTCGCGACGGGCAGTATCAGTCAGAGCTCGCGGCGGCCACGTATCGAGATCGCCCGAACATGAGCCGGATCCTGGCCGGGATGGAGTCGCGCGACCTGGTTTTCCGACGTCCCGACCAGGACGATCGACGCAAGACCCGCATCTACCTGACTCCACGGGCCCGGGAGATTCTCGCCGCGACCGCACCACTGGCTGCGCGCACGAGAGACCGGCTGTATGAAGGGCTCAAGAAGAAGGAACTCAAAGCGTTGCGCAGGGCTCTTCGGCTGATCGAGGCTAACACACTGGCCGCCCTGAGCAACCTGGATGGCGAAGCGCCGCCCGGGTAGGGCGGCGCCTGCAGTCAGCTCCAAGCTGTTTCCCCTTGTGTACCGAGCGCTCATCGCGGCCCGGGGTTCTTCAGCGACTCGCCAGGGTCAGCCTCCGCTCTTCAGACGGATCGAGCCGTTCACCGTCTCCATCTCCAGCTCCCGTCCACCGCTTCCGATCGTGCCGTGCATGTTCTTCATCGAGAACCGCCCCTTGATCGTGAGCGGGAAGTCTGTATTCATGCTGCCGTTGACCGTGGAAGCCGACACCTCGGTGTTCACGCCCGGTGGCAGGTTCACCGTGATGCTACCGTTCACGGTGTTGAAGCTGAGTTTGCCATCCCAGTCGGCGCGTCCCATCGACGCCTGGATCGAGCCGTTCACGGTCGTGGCTTTTACCAGGCCGGAAGTTGACACCTTTACCCCGCCGTTGACCGTCGTGGCCACCACATCGGCCTCCAGGTTGCCGGCCTCGATCTCCCCGTTCACCGTCGTGCCGATGAACCGCACTCCTGCCGGGACCTGCACTACGAAGCTCACGCTGACGTCGTTGTCCTTGGAGGAAAGGCGTCCTCCGTCGCCCGGCGCGCACTCGTTCTTCTTTCCGCCCGCGTCAGGGTAGACAGCGCAGATGGTCACGCCGCCGGAGTGCTCTACTACCTCGATCCTGACGTCGGCCGGATCGTCGTCCTTGCCCTTCTTGATCGCCGAGACCGTTACCTGGCCGCCGGTGGTTCCTGTCGCTTTGATGCCGCCGTTGATGCCCTTGATCTCGACGGCGTCTCCCCGATCGACGTTCCCCTGCCACTCCCAGTCCCGTGCCTGCTGCGCGGACGGAGTCATCTCGAACAGGTCGCCCACCGGGGGCGTTTCCAGCGATCCCGTCACCGTCATGAGGCCCGCCGCTGCTAGCGCTATCGCGCCGATTGTATTCATCGTCCGTTCCCCTCCGCTGCCTACTGTTTCTTCAGCGAGATCGTGCCGTCGAAGGCCGAGAGCTCGATGAGTGCCTTGCCGGTCCCCACGGTGAACGAGATCCGCTTCCTGCCGAAATCGCCTTCGAGCTCGACCGGGAAGTCGGTGTCCAGGTCTCCGCTGAACGTATGCACCGAGATCCTGGCATTCGCTCCGTCCGGGATCGTCACGTACAGGTCGCCGTCGTGTGTCGAGAGCACGTAGCGGCCCCCGTCCACGATTGTCCCTTCGTAGGTGAGGTCGCCGTCCACCGCGTTCACGCTGACGTTATCCGATGTAATGCCCTCGAGCGTCACGTTGCCTTCGACGACGGTAACGGCCATGGCGCCGCTCGACCCCGTGACAGATGCGTCGCCGTCCACCGCGTTGATCGCGATATTGCCGGAAGCGCCGCTGACCGTGACCGTTCCGTCCACCGTGCTAAGCGCGACGTTGCCTGAGCCGCCCTCGAGCGAGATGTCACCCTCCACGGTGCTCACTGTAACGTCGCCCACTGTTCCCTCGACGGAGACCTTGAGCGAAACCCCGGTTAACTCGAGAGCCATGCCGCGGGGCGCCGTGATCTCAAACTCGGCGTAC
>JAUVTH010000247.1 GCA_030601615.1 Gemmatimonadota bacterium | reverse complement strand
CGACCGGGCCGCAGGGGCAATCTGCGTGACCGTACCGATGAAGGTGTGGTTCGGGCGGGCCGCCACCTTGAGACGTACCGGATAACCGTTCTGGACCCGCTCGATATCGTACTGGCGTACCTGTCCCTCGAGCTGCAATCGATCGGTCCGACCCATCAAGACGAAGGTCTGTCCCGCGTCGAGGTACTCCCCGAGCATCTCGTGCGGTCGCACGGTAAGGATCGTCCCGTCGATCGGGGCACGGATCCGGGTGCGCGCGAGCTGCCGCTCGAACACAGCAAGGTTTTCAGCCAACTCGGTCGCCCGGATCTCGGCCATGCGGGCGCGGGTCTCGTCCGCCGCCGCTCGGGCCGCGGCCGCCTCGCGGCGAGCGCTGGCAAGCTCGCCCTCTGTCTCGGCGATCCGGATCGTGAACTCGTCCTGGCGCAGGAGGGCGAGGACGTCGCCCTGGCTCACGAAGGCGCCTTCATCGACGCGAATGTCCGTCAGCAGGCCGTCGACCGTGGCGCGCACCGGCATTCTGTCTCCGGGTATGAGCTCGGCGTCTCGGATCGAGACACGCTCGCGCCACGGTATGAGGAACAGCGCAATCACGATCGCAGCCGGAATGCCCACTCTACGCAGGAACGCCGTACCCCCGAGCGAAGTCATCCGGCGCCACCTGTCCGCCACCGGCGCGAGCAGACCGATGAGTGGAACCTGCCCGTAAAGCTCCGCGTTGCGCAGGGCCACGGAGGCCTGAGTGGCCAGGAGCTGGGCAGCCTCCAGACCGGAATCTCCCAGGAATCCGACCGCGCCGGATTCCATGTAGAAAGCCCCGATCCGTCCCTCTTCGTCCTGCAGAGGGACCAGGCACAGCGAGCGCACACCCGTTCTCTCAAGGTGACCGGGGAATGCCGACCTGATCGACGAAGCGAGCTCAGTGTCCGCCTGGATGTCGACGACGTACGCGACCTCCCCTCTCTCCAGGAGCCATTCCATCAGCCTGACGAGCTCGCGGTTCGCGTCCGATTTGGCGTCCAACGTCTCCTGTCCCGAGATGGCTCTCAGGATTGGCTGCCCGCCATCGTCGAGGGACACGGCGGCCCGGTCGTAGGACAGGATCCGACTCCCCAGGTTGACCAGGGAAATCACCAGGCGATCGGTATCGAGGGTGGATGTGATCTCGCGACTGATGTCCAGCATCGCTTTGAGGTCGCGGGCTCGCCGCTCGGCATCGTGCATCTGTGCGTTGGCGAGCGCGAGGCTGGCCGTTGCCGCGAGGCCCTCCAGCAGCGCGAGATCGGCTTCGTCGAACATGCCCGCGCCCGAGCGCTTGTTCAGGACCTGGAGGGCCCCCAGCACGTCGTCCTTCGTCTTGAGTGGAGTCGTCGCCAGCGAGCGGGTCGCGAAGCCCGTGGCCTCGTCAACCTGATGCACGAACCGCGGATCGTCGCTCGCGTCGGCCACCAGCTCGGCTTCGCCGCGCAGGGCAACGTCGCCCACGATCCCGGCACCCATGGGGAGCTCCAGGCCCTCGATGCGCTCACGTACCGGTCCGCGGGCGATCTGGCACACGAGGATGTCGCCTTTGCGGAGCCAGATGGAGCCGGCCTCGGCATCCAGCACCTCCAGCGCGCGGTCGAACACGCGGGCCAGCAGCTCGTCGGGGTCGAGGGTGGAGGAGAACTCCAACCCCGCTTCGTACAGGAGCTGCAGATGCTCAATGGAAAGATTCGATTGCGACACTGTCGGGCGCCCGGGCTGAGGTTTCGGCCGGAACCACCCTGCACACACCCGTCCCCTGCGCGAGATCCTTCCCGCGCACCGGCTCTATTGATCACTCTCGGCAACGTCGCCGAGAGCACGTTCTGAGTCTATGGGGGCATCGTTGTGGGGCCGCAGCGTCGCCCTGTCACGATGGCAGAAATGCCGCTGATTGCACAGCAAGATAGCGAAATGTCAACGCAGACGCCAAAAGAATGGGTAGGTTGACCGCGATCCAACACTTACGAGGCGGCGCGATGATCAGCCCGCGCCACCCTCCGCCGTACCGGCCGTCTGCAGCCGACGCGCCTCGTCCGCGTCTTCCACGTAGTCCGAGTGGCACGCGGCCTTGCCCTGGTTGTCCTCGCCCACCTCATTGCGGGTCTTGGTCGCCAGGCGGTGAATTTCCTCCGGCGACAGCACGCCGCGCTGCTCGAGGATGTGGCGCTGTTCGTCAGTGAGCGCGGCGCTCTGTGTCACCTGCTCCCTCGCGTAGTCCGCGTCCTTGCCCGACGCGAATTCCTGGATCTCCTTGCTGATCCGCACGCTGCACCAGTCGTGCCCGCACATGGCGCAGAAGTCGGTGTCCACGTCCAGGTCCTCGTCGTGTAGAGCCCGGGCCGTGTCCGGGTCGGAGCTGAGTTCGAAGTGCTTCTCCCAGTTGAGGGCGGCCCGTGCCTTCGTGAGCTCGTCGTCGCGGTCACGTGCTCCGGGGATCCCGAGCGCCACGTCGGCAGAGTGCGCGGCGATCTTGTAGGCGACACACCCCTGCTTCACGTCGTCTTTCTTCGGAAGTCCGAGGTGCTCCTTGGGCGTCACGTAACACAGCATGGCCGCGCCGTGGTAGGCTGCCGCCGTGGCACCGATGCAGCTCGTGATGTGATCGTATCCCGGGAAAATGTCCGTGACCAATGGCCCCAGGACGTAGAACGGAGCACCGTGACACAGCGTCCGCTGCACCTTCATGTTGTACTCGATCTGGTCGAACGGCACGTGGCCCGGCCCCTCTACCATCACCTGGCATCCCTTGGCCCACGCCCGCTCCGTCAGCTCGGCAAGCGTCTCGAGCTCCCGGAGCTGCGCCTCGTCCGTAGCGTCCGCCAGGCCACCGGGCCGGAGGCCGTCGCCGAGCGAGAAGCTGACGTCGTACTCGCGCATGATGTCACAGATATCATCGAACATCTCGTACATCGGGTTCTGCCTGTCGTGCACGAGCATCCACTTGGCGAGAAGCGATCCGCCGCGCGACACGATCCCGATGAGTCGGTCCCGGATCAGCGGCAGGTGCTCCTTCAGCACTCCCGCGTGGATCGTGAAGTAGTCCACGCCCTGCTTCGCCTGGTGCTCCAGGGTCTCGCGAATCCAGTCGCGGGACAGGTCCTCGATCCGCCGCCCGATGATCATCGAGTAGATCGGCACGGTGCCGATCGGGACCGTGGAGTTCCGGATTATCGCCTCGCGGCACGCGTCCAGGTCACCACCCGTCGACAGGTCCATGACCGTGTCGGCGCCCCAGCGCTCCGCCCAGCGCAGCTTCTCGACCTCCTCGTCGGTACCGCTGCTCACCGGTGAGGCGCCCATATTGGCGTTCACCTTGGTCTTCGAGGCCCGGCCGATCGCCATCGGGTCCAGGTTATAGGTC
>JAUVTH010000028.1 GCA_030601615.1 Gemmatimonadota bacterium | reverse complement strand
CGGGCCGTTCTGGTGGTGGCGGACGACCGCGACCGGTGAAATCGGAAACAGAGGAATCCAGCATGGTCGTCGTTCAGTCTCGGGCCGTCGTCTCCCGTGCGTTCATTCGCTTCGTAAGACTGGAGTCGGCCGGAGGCATCGTCATGATGAGCGCTGCCGCCGTGGCTCTCATCGTCGCCAACTCGCCCCTTCAGTCGGCGTACGAGGACCTCTGGCACACCTATGCAGGCCTTCTCGTCGGCGATTGGGCCCTGAAGATGTCCCTGCTCCACTGGGTCAACGACGGGCTCATGGCGGTGTTCTTCTTCGTCGTGGGGCTGGAGATCAAGCGTGAGATACTCTTCGGGGAGCTCGCCTCCGTGCGGCGCGCCGCGTTGCCGGTGGTCGGGGCCTTGGGAGGGGCCGTGGTTCCCGCCCTCCTCTACATGGTTTTCAACTGGGGGACCGAGTACGCCGGTGGATGGGGCGTTCCGATGGCAACGGACATCGCGTTCGCGGTGGCAATCCTCGGGCTTCTCGGTACCCGTGCGCCGCTGTGGATCAAGACGTTCGTCACCGCGCTGGCCATCGCCGACGACATCCTGGCCGTGCTCGTGATCGCTATCTTCTACTCGGGGAATCTTGACGTCGCAGCACTGGGCTGGGGAGCGGCCATGCTGTTGGTCCTGTTCATCATGAACCGGATGGGCGTGCAGAGGCCCGCGGTCTACGTCATTCCAACGCTGATTCTGTGGTACTTCGTGTATCAGTCGGGCATACATGCGACGATCGCCGGTGTCGCCGCAGCAGCGATGATCCCCGCAAGCCGCAGACGGGAATCCGATGTGGACACGGTCGACCTGACCCTGTCGATCGAGCTGGTCACAACGTCGCTCGAGGGCCTGACCGGCCCGGGGCGCCCCGATTGGGAGAACAAGGACATCAAGGAGGAGGCCCTGGCCGAGATCGCAGAGGAGGCGTCGGAGGGCGGCGCGGCACTGTACCGGATGGAGCACGCGATCCACCCGTGGGTAGCGTTCCTCATCCTCCCCGTCTTCGCCTTCGCCAACGCAGGGATCGCGATTCCAGCGATGTCTCCAGTCGAGCTCCTCAGCCACCCATTGCCACTCGGCATCATCGTAGGCCTGTTCGTCGGCAAGCAGATCGGGATCACCGGTTTCACATGGATCCTGGTTCGCCTGGGACTCGGTGCTTTGCCTGAAGGCGCGCGTTGGAAGACTCTGTGGGGCGGCTCTCTGCTGGCCGGCATCGGATTCACGATGTCGATCTTCATAGCGTCTCTCGCCTTCACCGACTACGACACGTTGGCCCTCGCGAAGATCGGGATTGTTGTCGCCTCTCTGCTGGCAGCCGGGGCCGGCATCCTCGTTCTGCGGACGAGCGGGTCGGATACCGAAGCTTCGTCGTTGGAAGGCTGAGGCGGGATTCGGATCATGCGTGCTGTCGCGAGCCTGCTCGTCTGGGCCGCATGGACGGTGCTGGTGATCTTGTGGACTCCGGTCGTCGCCATCTCGCTCGCCTTCACCGGTTGGTGGGACCGGTCGCGCTGGATCGCGGGCCGCGTCTTCCGGTTCGGAGCTCGCCTCCTGGTCGCACTCAATCCCTTCTGGAGCGTCCGACTGGAAGGGCGAGTACCGGCCCGGAGCGCACACCCCTTCGTGGCGGTCTCGAACCATGAGTCTCTCGCGGACATCATCCTGATCGGCACCCTCCCCTGGGACATGAAGTGGTTGTCGAAGTCGTCCATCTTCCGGATTCCTTTCCTCGGCCTGATGATGCGGATGGCAGGTGACGTGAGCGTGCGGCGTGAGGACCGGACGAGCCGTTCAGCGTCCTTAACTGCGATGGGGCGCTGGCTCGCGAGAGGGTCGTCCGTCATGATCTTCCCGGAGGGTACGAGATCCCGGACGGAGGAGATGCTGCCGTTTCGGGACGGCGCGTTCCGGCTCGCTATCGAAACTGGGCGACCCGTCCAACCGCTCGCCGTGAACGGTACGCGCACAGCCATCCGAAAAGGATCTCTGCTCTTCGGCACCGCGCGAGTCGTCGTACGCATCCTGGAGCCTGTTCCGACTGAGGGCCTGGGACCAGGAGACGTGGAAGAACTGCGCCTGCGAGTCCGACAGAGAATCGAGGACGCCCGTCAGCGACCAGATAGCGAAGCCGAGTCCAGTTACTGAGGACTGTGCTCCCTCATGACCTCGAGCACCTCGTCCACCGGAATGGCCTCGGCGCGTCTCCCGCGATAGCCCACGGTCGTCGTGGCCCGGAACAGCGAGTTCAGCACTGCCTCTTCCGTCGCCTCTGCGGTCGCCACGAAGAGCCTGGTAAGAAGTCGACCGTCGGGCGGCTTGACCGCTCCACGCCAGGTCGAGAAGGCGATGGCGTAGTCACCCGACCCATGCGACATCCAGGAACCCGTCCGGGCGATTCCCGCAAACGCGCGCTCCGCCACGCGCGAGAGCTCGCGGTGAGCCAGAGGTGCGTCGGTGGCGATCACGATCATGACCGAGCCACCCTCACCGTCGTCGCGAGCCGGCTCTTCCGGCCGCTCCGCCTGCACGAATCGACCGACAGGAACTCCGGATATCGTGAGCAGTCCACCGTAGTTCGTCTGGACGAGCACTCCGACCGTGTAGCCCCCGGCCTCATCCGACAGACGCCGTGAGGACGTCCCGATTCCGCCCTTCCAACCCAGCGCTCGGGTGCCCGTGCCCGCACCGACCGAGCCTTCCTCAACTGGTCCGTCGGTCGCGGACCGCAACGCTGCCCTGACATCATCCGGACCGATCGGGCGGGCGCGAATGTCGCTCAGGAACCCGTCGTTCGTCTCTCCCACTACCGGATTGATCGATCGGACGTCGGCGTTCGCCGGATCCGACAGGAGCGTGTCAACGAGGGCGTCCGCGGCCCGAAACACGCTGAGAGTGCCCGTGAGCAGAATCGGGGTCTCGATCTGGCCCAGCTCGTTGACCTGGCTCAAGCCGATCAGTTTACCGAACCCGTTCCGAACGACGATGGCGCCTTGGACCTTGGAAACGAATACGTTGCCGCCATGGGGAAGGACAGCGGTGACGCCGGTTCGAATCGAGTCTCCTACGATCAGGGTTCGGTGGCCGACACGAACTCCACGTACGTCCGTGATCGCGTTGAGGGGACCCGGGTCCATCACGCCGATCTCGATGCCGAGGTCTCGAGCCCGGGGCCGAGGTTCTTGCGCGCCGGCATCCGCGCCTCGAACCATCATCAGCGACACTACCGTGACCGCGACACCGACGATACGTGTTCCTCTCACGGGCGCTCGCAACCGGAGCGCGCGAACTCCCGTTCCACGTCTTGAACCCCGGCGTACAACCGGTCGTCGCGCGTGGCGAGCTCGTCCGGCAAGCGTCCGCGGAACCTTGCCTTGCCCTGGACGTTATAGGCTATCCAACTGTCATCTACGGCCACGTACGCGGTCCGCAGCTCAGCGCAGGTGGCCTGACCGGCGTCCACTGCCACGGCTCGCCCGTAATAGCGGCTGATCGCCTCGAGGAGGGTATCTCCCAGCTCTTCGAACTCCTCCACCGTGGCAGCGTCCCCCGTGGAATCGGACGCCACGGGTGGCGTTCCTTCCCCTGCATCCGATGGTGCCTCGCCGGCGTCGGAGGACATGCCCCCGTCCAACTCTCCGGTCCCCTGCTCCGGCAACAACTCCTCGACGGAGGCCGGTTGTCCTGCAGGGTCAGCTTCCGGGGCAGAACCGGAAGGCCGGGCGAATACGAACAGGCTTGCGACGATGGCCGCGACCACGACGAATCCGGCGACGATGATGAGCGGATTGTGCGCGCGAGCCGTCCGCCCCGGTTTCGGTTTTTTCGCGTCCGGCTCCTGGACCGAGTCCGACGGCGGCTGGACAGGCTCTTCCACCGTCTCTCCCACGTCCTCCTGATCGAGGTCAGCCGCCGGAGCCACCGCAAGCTCATCGACGATCAGGGGAGCCGCATCACCATCACCCGCCTCGTCCCAATCCGGCTCGACCAACGCCGGATCCAGCGGCTCTCCCACCTGTGCCGTGACGTCCGCCTTCTCCACTTCCGTCACGAAAGAATCGAGATCCGTATCGTCGACGACGTCGAGAGTCCCTTCCGCGTCCGCACCGCCGGAATCCCAGCCCGGCTCGGGCAAAGACTCCAGATCCAGATCCTCGTCGCCGAAGCCTTCGGCGGGGTCGTCTATGACGGGCAGCGCGAGCTCGTCTTCGGATGCCAGGAGCTCGTCCATCGCCTCAAGGGTGAGCGACTCGGACTCCGACTCCTCCGGCCCGGCAGGCACCTCCGGGAGCTCCGATTCATCGATGGTCGGCAAGTCGAAACTCACGTCCTCGCCGCCGCCTGGCATATCCTCAACACCGGCTCCAGCCTCGGAGCTGGGAACCGTCGACTCCTCAGGGTCAGCGACCGCTGATTCGTAATCAGCCTCGAGTTCGGGCTCTACGTCAGATTCGGCCTCGGGTTCGGGTTCCGGCTCCGACTCGAATACCGGCTCGACTTCAGGTTCGGGCTCGGGCTCCGGCCGTGGCGGCGGCTTTCTCTCGATCGCATCCACGGTCTCGACGTTCGTCCAGTCCATGTTCGAACGGCGAACCCCTCGGGGAAGCAGCGACTCGTTGCTTACCATCTCGAAGAACGCGAGAGGAGCGTCGCCCGCGAGCCCGTCTCGCGTGCGTCGAAAGCATCCGCCCGCGGGCTGGTGGTAGTCGGTGACGAAGAGCAGGCCGATCTGCCAGGGCTCCGGGAAGTGGCGCTCGTGTGTGGCTACATCCTCCGCGGTGAGAGCGACTTCGCCTGCCCTGTGGCGGTGATACCACCCGGCGAGCACTCCCCGACGGCGATCGACCTCGAGCTGCATGGCCACCAGAGCCTCGCCGGGGATCTGCGCTGTCTCGTCTTCGGCTAGCGGAAATTTCGATGGCACGGCCGCGCTGACGATCAGGTACCGACGACCCGTATCCGGATCCTCACAGAGATCTCCGACCAGGAAGCCGAACGGCTCCTCTCCGGGCGCGGCGTGCCAGAGGTGCTGGTGGATCGCCGTGAACACCCTCTGATCGAGGAACACATCGTAGGATCCGGCAGCGCCATCCCGGGATGGCGCGGGCACAGGCTTCCAGTGGACGCTTCGCAGCAGGGGCCGCGGTTTCCAGACGTGATAAGCGTCGGTCTCGAGCTGCTCCTCACGGGGCACCCTCCATTCGGGTTGCTGTGAGGATTCGTTACGCTGGTCGTCGTTCATGCCCACTCCGCCATGGGAACGCGCTCTCGTCGACTGGACTCTGCCTGACGCAGCACAACTTTCCTGTTTCGGCGTTCAATCGATAGCCTGCCGGCAGGGTCGGCAAGATGTTCCGGATGAAACACGGTGGGTCGCCGCGGTGTTGACATGCGGAGGGTCTGCCAGCGAGTGTCGCAGGGAGGGCCGCCATCAAGGGGTTCAGGATCACCGATCAACGGGAGCCACCATGGTTCGCATTGCGGTCGCCAGCGCATTCGCCTTCGTTCTCTTTCTGCTCGGAGTGCCCGGTGAAGCCGAAGCCCAGGGTAGATTCGACCCTCGACGACAGGCTCGCTTCATGGTCGATGCCAACCTCGCTTACACCTTGATCACGGGCGAAATCGGAGACAGCCTTAACGGTGGACCCGGAGTCGAGGCCGCCGTGCTGTATCAGATCGCAACCGTTCCGCTGCGACTCGGAGCCGGCGGGGGATACTCGCGACACGGAATCCAGGACGCGGACGGCTCCGCCAACAGATACGAGATCTTCGCGGTCGCCGACCTGCTGCTGTTCAGCGACGAGACCCAGATGCTCCCCTACATTCAAGGACGGGTCGGCTGGATGCAGGTGAGCAGCAGCCTCAACGACGGGAGCACCAGGATCAGCGGCCTGGAGCTTGCCGCTCTCGTGGGCGTAGACATGCCTGTCGCCGAGAAGATCTCCATCGATGTCTCCGGACAATTCGGCTGGTTCACCGGGGGTGACCTCGAACTCGACGGCGTATCGGTTCCCGGCACGTCGAGAACAGGATCACTCTTCTCGATTCGAGCCGGAGCTTTCTTCTTCTTCTGACCGGCTCCTGCGGTCAGATGACTTCCTTGCGCTGCGGCCCGCCCGCAAGGTATTGAGACGGTCTGGCTTCCAGCAGTGACTCCGTGAATTCCAGTCGCTGCTCCAGTTGCTGGATCTTCAGGTTCTGCGTCTCGAGCAAGGTCTTCACATGCTCGTGGTGGAGTTTGTCGTCAACTACCTGTTGCCTGGCCAGGGCGTTCGCCTCCATCACGTTGCCGAGTCGCTTCGCAAGAGGTCGGAAGATGAGCACCCCTGACACGGATAGGATGAAGGTGATCGGTATGAGTGCGAAGAAGAAGTCTTCCATGGGTCATGTCTCCAGCGAGAAACGGGGCGGTCGGCTCATTCGTATCGTAGCGCATCCACCGGATCCAGGTTCGCGGCTCGACGCGCGGGCAGGAAACCGGAGAGCAGTCCGATCAGCATCAGGATCGAGCCGCATATGAGAGTTATGGTCCACGACAACTTTGGATTTGCAATGTAGTTCATCGCCGGGTTGGACGCGGGAATCGAGTCGACTATCAGCACTGCCAACACGGAGAGCGTCATCCCGGCGAGCCCGCCGAGAAGCGATATCGAGAGTGCCTCGAACATGAACTGCGCCATGATGTGCTTCTTCCGGGCTCCGACGGCCAGCTTTATCCCGATCTCGCGCGTCCGCTCTTTTACGACGACGTACATGATGTTGGCCACGCCTACACCGGCAACGATCAACGTGAAGATTCCCACGAGCCCGAGGAACAACTGGATTCCGAGCCCAATGGCTCGCGTTTGGGCCTCGCTTTCGATGAAGTCCCACATCGGGAGTGCTCGCTCATCCGTCGGATCGAACTTGTGCTTCGCTCCCAGCACCTCGTTGATCTCCCGCTTCGTGATTTCTGCCCGTTCGACGCTTCGGGGACGCAGGAGCAGGTGGTTCACGTACCGGTCGCCATAGATCGCACGATACGTCGAGGCCGGAATGATGGCGCGGTTCTCGTCAGGACCATTGTTCATACTGTCCTGGAACTTGGCCTGCATGACGCCGATCACCGTAAAGGGCACGCCGTCGAGGTCGATCTCCTTCCCTATCGGATCCTCGGAATCGAAGATCCGATACGCGATCGAGTCGCCCAGAAAAACCACGCGACGGCGCTCGGCGACGTCCGTGTCGTTGATGAACCGGCCGCCTCTCTTCGGAAACATGCGACGCATGTCCGAGAATGACGGATGGACCCCCTCCATATAGGTCGTGGTCCTCACGTCAGCGTACTCGAGGGTCACGCCCCACCGACCGTACGAGGGGCTCGCCTCGTCTATCTGGTCGACGAAGCGGACGACGAGGTTCATGTCGTCTTCCGTGAGACGAACGCGTCGTCCTCTCGGAAGTCCCTCGAAACTCTTGGACGTCTGCCCGCCATATACCATGAAGATCCGCTCGCCGGCGTTGAGCAGACCACTGTTGATCGTGCGACGCAGACCCTCTCCGAATGCCAGCAGGAGAACAACGGCAATCGTCCCCCAGGTGATGGCGAACATCGTGAGGAGTGCTCGCGTCTTGTGGGCCTTGAGGTCGCCCGCGAACTCGGTCAGCAGGATTCGCCACATGCTGCCTCGCTAGCAGGTCTCTGAAGAACGCTGGGCGGCCGCGTTACGAGCGCCGTGGGGACAGATGCTAGGCAGCGCGACGAATGCGATGCCGTGTGCATCGGGGAGGAGCGCTAACGCCGCAGATGTCCCCACGCCGCCGTAACCCGCCGGGCGCATGGGGGTTGCCGGTCGATACTGCGTCACTCGTCGTCGAAGATGCTCCCGCATCGCCTTCCTCCTCGTTCCTTGTCTCGCCTCGGCAAGACCCATGCGCGCGACCACCCAGCGTTCTTCAGCGACCTGTTACTGCCTCAGGCACTCGACTGGATCGAGGCCAGCCGCCTTGCGAGCCGGGAAGTATCCCGCCGCCGTTCCAACGAATCCCAGTAGCACCATCGTTACGATGGCGACGGTTGGCGATACCTGCGGCGCCCCGATGAACTCCTCCATGTCCCCGAATGAAACCAGCTTTACGAGCCCGAGCGACAACACGAATCCGAGTGCGCCGCCGATGAGCACCATGGACGTGGCCTCGATGAAGAACTGTCGCAGGATATCCTGCTTTCTGGCGCCTACAGATCGCTTGATCCCGATCTCCCTCGTCCGCTCCCGGACGACCACATACATGATGTTGGCCACACCGATGCCGCCTACGGTAAGGGTGAACGTCCCGACGATCGCGAAGAAGATGTGAAACCCCGTGAACAGGTACTCGAACATCTTCTCGAATTCCGTTGTATCCCACACGCCCAGGGCGTCCTCGTCGGCGGAATCGAACCGATACTTTCGGCCGAGCACTTCGTACACCCGACCCTCGGCCCTGCGCGAGGCGTCCGCGCTTGCCGTTTGATAGACGATGTTGTTGAGGTACAGCTGCCCGAACATCGCGTGGTGGGTCGATCCGGGGATGAACACCCGGTCCCGGTCACGTGAACTGTAGGAGGAACTCTGCTGCTTGGGCATCATTACTCCCACGATCGTGAAGGGCGTCGCGCCGATCATGATCTGCCTTCCGACGACGTCGACATCTTCGGCCTCGTCCTCGAACAGGAAGTCCCTGGCCCGGTTGCCGAGCACCGCCACCCGCCGCCGGTTGTCGATGTCCTCCTGGTTGATGAAACGCCCCCCCCTGTCGGGTATGACGTTGCGCATGAACGTGTAGTCAGGCCACACCCCCGCAATGTTCGGACGCAGCACCTGACGACCGTTTCGGACGGGCGTGTTCCAGCGACTGTATTCCGGACTTATGCGCTCGATCTCCGGGATTTGCGCCGCGAGGGTCCAGGCGTCGTGCTCGCGCAGTCTGATGGAGCGACCTTCCGGAAAACCCTCGAACGACCTTGTGGTCGTGCCACCGAACAACATCACGACCCGGTCGCCCAGGCCGTGGAAGCGCTTCATCGTCTGCTTCTCGAGACCTACACCGAACGCCAGGAGGACGACTACTGCGACAGTCCCCCACGTGATGCCGAGCAGCGTGAGGGTTGTTCGGAGCTTCTGGTTCCTGACATCCGCCAAGAACTGTCCGATGGCTGCCCCGAAGCGACTCATCCTCTTCTCCCCACGCTCAGCACGTCACCCGCCACCACGAGATCATTCGATCTCCCGGGGAGGCGGCTCGACCACGAGCTCGCCCTCCTCCAGGCCCGAGAGAACTTCGATGCTGAGCGCGTCCGACAGCCCGGTCTCGATCTCCCGCTCCTCCGGTGCTCCCCCGGGAAGAAGCACCGTCACACGTGCGATCTCTTCCTCGAGGCGGATGAGACGCTCGGGAATCACCAGCACGTCGTCCCGGCGATCGATGATGATGTCCACGTTGGCCGAGTAGCCCGCGCGCAGGACGACGTCTCCCACCTCCGTGAGGCGGACCTCGATTGGAAACACGGTCGCGTTGTCCTCGTTTCGAGCCTTGAGGGAAATGGAGTACACTTCGCCAGTGACGCCGGCATCCGGCAGTGCGCCGACCTTGACTACCGCCGGCATTCCTTCTCGGAGCTTGCCGACATCGATCTCGTCCACGGTGCCGCGGAAGATGAGGTTGCTCATCTCCGCCATCGTGATCAGGACTGTGCCCTCCTGGAACGCGCTGAGTGGAACGACAGGATCACCGCTCTCCACCCGCGTCTCCAGGACGAAACCGTCAATCGGGGCACGGATCACCGCATCGATGTCCCGGTCCGCGATGCGCACGCGTCCCGTCTCGAGAAGAGCCACTCGTTCCCGGGCCATCTGAGCCTGCACCCTCGCCCGCTCGTACTGCCTCTCCGATAGCTCGAGCTCCTCCTGCGTGATGAAGTCGCGCTCTCTCAGTTCCTGCTTCCTCTGCAGGTCGCGCCGCATGTTCTCGAACTCTATCTCCCCGAGCTCGACCTGTCGCTTGGATTCCGCGAGTTCTATCGGCGTCGGATTCGGCTTGACCTCGAGGAGCCTCGCTCCTGCTGATACGTAGTCGCCCGCCTCCACGAACATCTCCCGCACGACGCCTGAGATTTGCGACTTGACGCTAATCTCCACGTCAGGCTCGATGTTGCCGATCGCCAGGGCCTTCTGGAGGATCGAGCCGCGGACCACCTCGATCGTTGTCGGGCCCTCGTCTCCGCTGCCGCCACGCAGCAGTACCGTTGCAACCGTCCCGGCAACGACGACCAGTACCGCTACTCCGATTCCCACTTTCGTGCGCGTCTTCATGGAACCTCCGTGCTGCCCGATGGCTGGTCGGCCGAGGGCTCCTACCCGCTGCCGCCGTGGCGTCCTGCGAGGGTCGCCGAACGCACGTAATCCATCGTCGACCGGCAGGGCCGGTCACGCCTCTTCCTACGCTGTGGAGGGCAGCGGAAGTTTCAGCAGCCCCTGGGGTGTCGTCTGGTGTACCGTCTCAAGAGTCTGCCAGTGACCGAGAGCGTCGACGCGCCCGACCCGGCAGGATGCGACGACGAGGGTCAGATCCGGTTCCGCCGCCGTGCGGCGAAACTCAGGAGAGCGGACACTCCATACATCGCCGCGGCGAGAAGAATGATGAACGGGCCCGTGGGAATGTCGAAACCGACACCGATCGACAGGCCATAAGACAGGAAGAGGCCGGCCGTGATGCAGACCGCCCCGATCACGGAGGCCAGGACCATCATCCGGTCCAGCCTGTGGGCCCAGTGTCGCGCGATCGCCGCCGGGATCGTGAGAAGAGCTATCGCCAGGATCACACCCACAACCCGGAT
>JAUVTH010000244.1 GCA_030601615.1 Gemmatimonadota bacterium | reverse complement strand
CTGGTAGCCCGTACAGCGGCACAGGTGGCCCGACAGAAGCTCGCGGATCTGCTGCTCGTCCGGGTCGGTGTTCTGTTCGAGGAAGGGGACGAGCGTCATCAGGATGCCCGGCGTGCAGAACCCGCATTGCAGGCCGTGCGCCTCCCGGAACGCGGCCTGGATCGGGTGGAGGTCGGCGTCCTCCGGGTGCGGGATGCCGGAACCGTCGGCCGGCGTCGCCAGACCTTCGACGGTGGCGATCTCCGCACCATCGGCTTGCACCGCGAACATCAGGCACGAACGCACAGACTCGCCGTTCACCAGAACTGTGCAGGCGCCACACACGCCATGTTCGCACCCCACGTGGGTGCCGGTCAGCTGGATCTCGTGTCGGAGGAAGTCACTGAGGAGGAGGCGCGGCTCGACGGACCGGTCGTACGCCTTCCCGTTCACGGCCAATCGGATGGTCAGCTTCTCGCCCAACCGCTATGCCCCTTGTCCTGGATTGCCGATGTACACTGCAGAAGCGCTGAAGCGCACCCTACAGAATAGCCATAACCGGCGGAAACTCGCTAGGCGAGGGAGGGGGACGAGCTCGGACCCTCTACAAGAAGTGGGAAAGTGGGAATTCGTGTAGAGGGTCTGGAAACCCCACCCTCTCGCTCCCCGCGTTTGGGAGTTGCCCTCACCTCCCGGATCGGGCGATCTTGGGCGGCCGAACCGAGGCCCGACACCAGGAGCGACTGAGTATATGACAGGTACGCCCAGTTATCAGAGGTTGTTTGCCGAGTTGAAGCGCCGGCGCGTGTTCCGCATAGCCGCTGTGTACGGCGCCGTGGCTTTCGTAGTACTCCAGGTCGCCGACATCATGGTTCCGGCGCTCGCCCTGCCCGAATCGGTCACCCGTGCGATTGCGCTACTCCTCATCCTGGGGTTTCCGATCGCCCTTGTCATGGCGTGGGCCTTTGAAGTCACGCCAGAGGGGATGAAGCGTACCGAGGATCCCACAGAGGGCGAGATCGAAGCCATCGTGGCCGAGCCGCGATCCCGCCGCTGGCCGAGCGGCGTGCTGGCGCTCGCCGGGATCAGTGCACTGGTGGTGGGCGCGTTCTTCGTACTCCGCCCCGAGGTGACCTTCCGCGGGCCGCGTGCAGTCGAGGCGGGCGAAGCCCTGCCGGCCATCGCTGTCCTCCCGTTCTCGGTAAACGGTCCGGAGGCCGAGTTCTGGCGCGAAGGGATGGCCAACACCCTGGCCACGAACCTCAACGGCCTGGCCGGACTTCGTACCGTGTCCAGCCGAACCGTGCTCTCGCGCTGGGACGCGACGGTGGGCGAGGGCGAGGCCCCGGATCTCGCGACCGCTCTCGATGTAGCCCGACAGGCAGGCGCGGCGTACGCCCTGATCGGGGATCTGGTGGTGGCCGGAAACCGGACCCAGGCCTCGGCCGATCTCTATGACGTCGAGACCGGCCGACAGATTGGCCACGCTCGTTCGGTGGGCTCCGTGGAAGGAGACAGTGCCTTTGCCCTGATCGATCGGTTTACGGTCGAGATCGTGCGCGTCACGCCGACGCCTGAGGACGCGGACGTTCCCAACGCGGACCTGGCGCGTCTCACGACCACATCCGTGGACGCGCTCAAAGCTTACCTGGAGGGCGAAGCCTACTTCCGACGCTCCGACTTCGTCGCCGCGATCGAAGCGTACCAGCGGGCGATCGATATCGACTCCACATTCGCCATGGCGCACTACCGCATCTCGAAGGCCTACGGATGGGAGCGAGGCGATGGGGGGACGGGAGGGCATCACCTGGCCGCCCTGCGGCTGGCCGACCGGCTGCCCGCGCGGGAGCGCATGCTCGTCGAGGGGAACTTCGCGTTCCTGCGGGGACAGGTGCACGAGGCGATTGAGATTCTGGGCCAGGCCGTCCGACGTTACCCGGATGACGTCGAGGCGTGGTACCTACTGGGCGACACCTACTACCATCTCGGCTACCAGGCCCTCGAGGATCCGCTCGAGCAGAGCGAACGGGCGTTCGGCAGGGCGCTCGAGCTCGACCCATCTCTCGGTCCGGCCCATATCCATCTGATCGAGAACGCGTTCCGGATGGGTGACAGCGTGCTGGTCCGCCAACGGCTGGATGTATTCCGCGAACTGGCCGGCGGAAGCGCGACGATGAGGGCGAACGATCTCTCGTTCGCGATCGCTTTTGGCGACGAGTCGACCCGAGAAGCATCTTTCACCGTGCTCGACACGGTCTCCTTCCGGGATCGCAATGCGCTCGGCACGGTGCCGTCAGACCTCAGGAACCCCGCGATGCTCGGCCTACGGGCGGAAGCAGCTAAACGTCTGCTGCGATCGGGAGTGAGCGTCGATGCGGAGTTCGGCCTCGCCATCGGTCTGGCGAATACCGCTATGGCCCGGGGTCGCTGGGTCGACTTCGAGGATGCCGTGTCCGACCCGGTCCTGAGCCAGGCCCGAGCCTTCTTGACATACATGGCGTGGCACGCCGGCCTTCCGGTCCGCGAGGCCGTCGTACGTGAGAATCTGACTCTCACGGAGGCGGACACTACGGACGACGGGAGTGACCTTGCCCCACTGTTGATGGCGGCGGAGCAGGGGCACGTGGTCGAAGTGGAAGCCCGGACCCGGCGGTGGCGCATCTCCGCCGACTCTCTCGAAGCGTCGGGCGATTCAGTGGGGGCCATAGTCAGTCGCTGGCTCGTGCAGATGCTGGAGGCGAGGGCCCGGTGGGGCGCCGGGGACCCGGAGGGAGCCCTCGCCCGACTCGAGCCCCTGCAGCGCGAAGCCACGGGGTGGTTTTTCATGTACGGCGTCAATGAAATTCAGCGCTTCTGGCTTGCCGATCTAAACCTGGAGCTCGGCAACACGGAGAGGGCGGAGCTGTATTACCGCTCGCTGATCGAAAACGCGCGCGCGGTGCTCGCCCTCGCGAAGATCCGCGACGAGGCGGGCGATGCCGACGAAGCGGTCCAGCTTTACGCACGTTTCATCACTCTGTGGAAGGACGCCGACCCGGAGCTCCAGCCGCAGGTCGAGGCCGCCCGAGCGAGGTTGGCGGAAATCGTGCGGGAGCGCGGGTAGGATTGGCCACGGGAGCGTCACCCGGGCAAACGCTCCCGAGCCAACCTTTGCGCATACTCGAGCGGTCTAACCGCCGGAATCCCAACGCCCGCCACTCGCTCGACCGGAGGCACCGTGGTACCCGGACGCACGACCCGACCGATTCTCCTGCCCGCCCTGTCCGTTGCCCTCGCCCTTCTCACCGCGGCCTGCGGTAGCGTTGGCGACGACGCCGGCTCCAACACCCGCTGGACCGCAGCCGTGGACACGGTCGGCGATACCGTCATCGTCCGCACGATCTCGGGGCAGGTGTGGGAGTCCGACAAGACGCTCGTCTCAG
>JAUVTH010000222.1 GCA_030601615.1 Gemmatimonadota bacterium | reverse complement strand
CGACGAGCCGGACCGGGCGGGCGAGGGCGAGCACGGTGAGGACGAGCGCCGCCGTTCGCCACACAGGGGCCCACGCCGACCACAGCGTGAACCGGCGCAAGCGAACCGGGCCGGGCGCCTGCGTGGCTTCGCCCCGCAGGGAGCGAGTCGCGGCGCCGATCCCCGGCAGCGGCAGCCTCACGCGCCGCTTCTCGAGTGCCTTCCACCCGATCGGGAGCAGAAGGAGGAGAAGCAGGAAGGGCCAGGCGCCCAACGAGAGGCCGAACATCAGGCCGCCTCCTCTTCCGCTTCCACCCACGCAAGACACGCGTCCGCGTCGAGCAGCGCCGCGAGCGCCGTCGCCTCGACGTGGGCGAACCTCACCAGGCCGGCTCGGTCCTGCATCGTACGCAGGCCGGAGCGCAGTTCGGCCCTCGCCTCGGCGACGGTCCTCGTTCCCACAAACTCACGCACCGGTCGTTCCTCGGGCCAGTCGCGGCGCGCGGCCAGGTATCGCCGGAGGACGGTCTCGAGCCCGTCATAGAAGGCCGCCAGGTCGATGTCGCCCCTCTCGAGATCTCGCTTGAGGGCGGCCAGCGCCGTGCGAGCGGCGTCCGCCGGATCGACCTCGTCTTCCTCCTCTTCGACCTCCGGTCTTCGCAGTCGTCTCAGCAGCCAGGCCAGCAGCGCGAGAGCCAGGAGCAGGAGGAGCAACCACCACGGGAAAGCTCGCTTCGGATCCGGGTCTCGTGGTCCTTCCAGCGGCTGCGGTCCCTGCGACGCCGCCGGCAGCACGGAAACGACGTGGACGGGAGGCGGCGTAAGCTCCACGCGCCGTCCTTCCCATTCGACCTCGATCGGCGGGAAACTCCAGGATCCCGCCTTCCACACCGCCAGGCGATAGCGGGCGCGCCACTGGCCACCCCCGTTTTCGTCCCACCCCACGTCCACCGGACGAAGCTGCTCCAGCTCGGCAGGCAGCGACAACAGCGGCGGGAATTGGACGGTCGCCTCCCGAGGCGCGGCCACCGACAGGCCGAGGGTAAACGGCTCCCCGACCCGCACCGTGTCCGGCGCCAGGACGGCCGCCACCCGGGGCGTCCCGGTGCCCCGCCCACCCACCTCCTGTGCGCGGACGCCCGGAACCCAAGCGCTGGGACACACCAGACAGAAAACGGTCGCCAGGGCAACCGTGCGCCGCGCCATCAACGGAGCCTCACTCGGGCGCGCGCGGCGAAGAACGCCGCGAGGTCCGCGGCGTAGGAGCGATCCGTACAGAGGACGATCCGATCCGCGCCTGCGCGGCGGAACAGGTCCTCTACGGCCCCCTCCCGTTCGGACGCCAGCAGAGCCAGACCCTCCCGGGTGCGCGGATCGCCCAGATCCAGCACGCCGGCTTCGCCCGTCTCCGGATCCCGTACCTCCAGGAGACCTACCGCCGGGAGCTCGCGCTCACCCGGATCCACGAGGTGGAGTCCGACGACATCGTGCTTGCGGGACGCCGCCGTCAGCTCTTTTCGGAACTCCGGACCCTGGAAATCTGAGAGGACGAATACCAGGGAGCGAGTCTTCAGTGAACGCGCGGCCGTAGAGAGCGCCAGGCCGATATCCGTCCCTCGTCCCTCCGGACGATGGCTCGCCATCACGTGGAGAAGCTGCCGCAAACGGCCCCGGCCGCGACGCGGGGGTAGCCAGCGCTCGACCCGATCCGTGAATAGCAGCAGCCCCACCCTGTCGTTGTTCCGGGCCGCCGCGAGGCCCAGTAGGGCCGCCAGCTCCAGGCTCAGGTCACGCTTGGTCCGGACGCGTGTGCCGAAGTCCGTAGAACCCGAGAGGTCCACGGCAAGGAGGACCGTAAGCTCTCGCTCCTCGACGAACTTCTTGATGAACGGCTTGCCCATACGGGCAGTGACCTTCCAGTCGATCGCCTGGAAGGGGTCTCCGGGCTGATACGCGCGCACCTCGGAGAACTCGATCCCGTGTCCGCGGAACACTGAATCGTACGCCCCGACCGCCCGGTTCTCCATCAGGCGCTTGGCACGCAGCTCGAGTCGACGGACGAGCGCAGGCAGGGCGGACGCGTCGGGGCTGGGGTCCCGCTCCGGCCGCCGGCGCCGGAAGAGACGGAGTGGCATCAGGGTACCGGAACCGCCGCCAGCAGTCTCTCCAGGACCTGCTCGGGAGTGATCTCCTCCGCCTCGGCCTGGAACGTGAGCACGAGTCGGTGGCGGAGGACGTCCGGCGCCATCGCCCGCACATCCTCTGGAACCACGTATGCGCGGCCCTCAAGGAAGGCGTGGGCACGCGCGGTTCGCGCCAGGTAGATGGTCGCTCGGGGCGAGGCGCCGTACTCGAGCCACCCGGCGAGCTCCGAGTCGAGCTCGCCGGCGCGCCGCGTGAAGCGGACGAGGTCCAGCACGTAGTCCTCCACCCGCTCGTCGAGGTAGATCTCTGAAAGCAGGGCGCGGGCGGCGGTAATCTGTTCTGGCGTGGCCACTGCCTCGATCGGGGCGAGGTCGTCCGTGACGGTCGCCCTGAGGATCTGCCGTTCTTCATCACGATCCGGGTAGTCCACCCGAATCTTGAGCATGAAACGGTCGATCTGCGCCTCGGGCAGCGGATACGTACCCTCGTGCTCGATCGGATTCTGTGTAGCCAGGACCAGAAAAGGCTCGGGCACGCGGTGGCTGATCTCGCCGATCGTCACCTGGTGCTCCTGCATGGCCTCGAGCAGCGCCGACTGCACCTTGGCGGGAGCGCGGTTGATCTCGTCCGCGAGAACGAGGTTTGCAAAGATCGGCCCTAGTTTCGGCACGAACTCGCGATTGACCTCGTCCCAGATCAGTGTGCCGATCAGATCCGCCGGAAGCAGATCCGGCGTGAACTGGATGCGGCGGAAGCGAGTGTGGATGGCATCGGCGAGCGTGCGTACGGCCAGGGTCTTGGCCAGTCCCGGCACCCCCTCCAGCAGGACGTGACCGCCGGTGAGGAGTCCGATCAGCAGGTGCTCCACCATGCGCTCCTGCCCGACGACCCGGATAGCCACGGCGCGTCGAATGTCGGCCAGGAACCTGCTGGCCTCGGTGATCCTCTCCGTTCGTTCCTGCAGCTCCGCTTCGGAAATGCGGTCGGTGATCTGTGTCTCGCTCACTCCCCCCCTGCCCGCCAGAGTCTGATCAGCGCTTCATCCGCTCGCCTTCGTCCTCGAACCGGAAGACGTAGGCCGCCAGCGCGCCCGGTCGAATCTCGCCGCTCCGGGCCCGCACGTCGAGGTCCGCCCCCGACCCGTACGCGGCTCCGGGCACTCCCAGAACGTCGGACTGGAAGTTCCGCATCCGTTCGCGCCATCTACTCCATGACTCCGCCCGAAGATCCACCCAGCCGCGATTGGCCCACACAGCGTCCGCCGGTCCGTCAGGCACTACGCTGACCTTTGGACCACGCAGAATCCGTTTTCCGTCCGCGAGCAGAATGGGGATTCCGATCGACAGGACGTCCGAGCGTAGCCTGTCGTCGGACTCTACCAGATCCATGGCGCGCGTGGCCGTCACTTCCGGATCGAGTTCCGCCGCCTCGGGAACGTCGTCAAACAGACG
>JAUVTH010000300.1 GCA_030601615.1 Gemmatimonadota bacterium | reverse complement strand
GTGAGGTGGACGCGCCATTCCTCAGCGCTCGGCGGGCCGTCGGCGGCGCCGAGCCACTCCTCGAAACGAAGCTCCTCCTCCGCGGCCCTCAGGTTCCCGCCGTGGTCCCGCTTCAACATTACCGGGGCCGAGAGGGCGAAGGCCAGGTAGTCCTCCCACGGACTGACTCCCGAGTCTCCCTCTGTCCAGCCGGCCACTCCTGTACGTCCGGGATCAGCCCCGTCCCACAACACGGATCTCCCGCCGACGACCGGACCGACTCCGTCGACGTCCGCGGGGGAGTTCGCGAACGCCGCTCGAATGACCGGGCTGAGAAGGTTGGCGATTCGCCACCTGCTGCGTGCCCTGGCCGGATCTCCAAGGTCCAGGTTCACCTGCATGGAAGCCGTGAGTCGCATCATTCTCTGGCCGTAGGATCCCGAGCGCTCGAAGTACCTATCCATGGCGGCGTATCGCGGCGATTCGATCTGCAGATCGATGTCGCCCACGCCGTGCCACGGGTTCAGCCCTTTCGCAACGAGTGCGATTCCCTGCTCCAGCGCTGCCTCGCGCAACGGGTCGAGGACAGCTCGCACGTCCGCGAGGGCCGCGGCGGCGGTGGAGCACGGGAGAGTACTGTATTCGAGCTGGCCACCCGGCTCAAACGTCACGAAGCCGCCGCGAAACGTGCGGAATCTGAGGTTTCCCAGATCGTCCCACTCTTCAGCGAGCAGCTCGGTGGATGCAGCCCAGGCGGTAAGGAAGCCGGCGAGCGACGGCACCCCGTCGACCTCATCGAACAGGGAGACAGGACGCGGTTCGGATTCGTCCGTGACGGCGATGAGCTCCACCTCCGCACCAACCGCACCGGGACGAGTGGGGCTCCTGCCGGGGGAGAAGAGGGCCTCGACATCCTGTTGGAGGGCCCGGAGCGTGAGGACGGTCACGGGAAGACCGTTCAGTCCGACCGACGCGCCAGGACCAGCGCGAAGTAGCCCGCCTGATCGGTCTCCCAGGAGTCGAGTCGGAATCCGGCAGTATCGAGCAGCGCCCCGACGGACTCCCGCGTGTACTTGTGGCTCATCTCGGTGCGGATCGTCTCTCCCGACGCCAGATGCACCTCCAGACCGAGCTCCGAAATCTGGACTCGCTGCTCCCTCAGCGACTCGAGATGCATCTCGATTCTCGAGTCCCGTGGATTCCACACGGCCCTGTGACGGAATGCTTCCAGATCGAACGAGGCTCCGAGCTCCCGGTTCAGAACGCGGAGCATGTTCAGGTTGAACTGCGCCGTTACGCCCGCTTCGTCGTCGTAGGCCCGTTCGAGGATCGACGCATCCTTGACGAGGTCGAACCCGATCAGGAAGCGGTCTGCATCCGTCATTTCGGCGCGGATCGAGCGCAGGAACTTCGTCGCCTGCAACGCATCGAGATTGCCGATCGTGGAGCCGAGGAACGCCATCAATCGGGGGCGCCCCGCGAAAGGCAGGTCCCGTGGATGCTCGAAGTCCCCGATCACGCCCTCCACCCTGAGATCCGGGTAGATGAGGATCAGGGCATCGGCGGCGTGTCGGGACGCGTCGGCACTCACGTCCACTGGCCCGTATCCTTCGAGAAGACCCCGTTCCAACATGGCGTCGAGCAGGAGGCGGGTCTTGCGCGCGGCCCCGGATCCGAACTCGACCAGGGCGCGTGGCCGCGTCGCTTCCACGAAACGACCGGCCTCCCGCTCGAGAATCTCGGTCTCGGACCGGGTCAGGTAGTACTCCGGCAGACGCGTGATCATCTCGAACAGGTGGGACCCCCTCGCATCGTAGAAGTACTTGGATGGAAGGGTCTTGGGAGTCGAGGACAGGCCTGTCCTCGCGTCGCCTCTGAGATCGAACGGGCTCGCGTTCTCCCTCAACAGGTTGCGCAGGACGATTTGGGAGCCGGCTTTCATGTGACTCAGGCCTCGACATCGCGGGCGAGACGCAGCCCGGCGAAGATCTGCCTGCGGATCGGGTAGTCCCAGTTGCGGAACGTGTTGCGCGCGACCCCGGAGTCGGTCGCCCACGACGACCCGCGCAGTACGACGTAATCCTGGCCGAAGAACACGGCCGAGTAGTCGTCGTACGGATAAGGCTCGAACCCGGGATAGGCCGCGAAGCGGGAGGACGTCCACTCCCACACGTCTCCGAGCATCTGCTCGCAACCGACGGGGCTGCGACCGGCGGGGTAAGCACCGACCTCCGCGACGTGGAAAGCGAACACGTCGAGATTGGCCCGATCCCGGGCCGACGGATCCGATCCCCAGGGGTAGCGCCGGGAATCGCCGCTGTCGGGATCCCACGCCGCCGCCTTTTCCCACTCCGCTTCCGTGGGGAGCCGGCAACCGGCGAACCGGGCGAACGCATCGGCTTCGTGGTGGCACACGTGGACCACCGGATCGTTCGGTCGCACGGGTTCGGATCCCAGTGAGGTCACGCGCTCCCAGGCCGGCGCCCCCGCGGCACGCGTACCCTCCGCGGCGGCCAGCGACGACATCGATTCCGGGTTCGCCTTCAGTCGCCAGTACAGTGGGGCGAACAGCCCAACCTCTTCCTTCCAGGCCCAACCCTCATCAGACCACACGGCCCGCT
>JAUVTH010000014.1 GCA_030601615.1 Gemmatimonadota bacterium | reverse complement strand
GGGGCGGGCGGAGCGTCAAACGCTCGGCTGGAACGCCACCGGCTCCCCGGGTATCTTCGGGGAGCCCTGGCCCGAGCACTGGAGATACAGACCCTGCAGACATCCCCGGAAGGACCCGTCCACGAAGAGGAGGCGCTCGGCAAGGCTTACGACGCCCGGCTGATGCGGCGTCTTCTCGCATACCTCAAGCCGTATCGGTGGCATGTGGCCGCGGCGGTCGGGATTCTCATCGCCGCGTCGGGGCTCGCGCTGATCGGACCGTGGCTTACCAAGCTGGCAATCGACCAGGCTTTCCCGGCCGGTGACCTGCGGTTCCTGGGTCTCCTCGCGGCCATCTATGTAGGATCGCTGCTTCTGGCCGCCCTGCTGGAGTACGCCCGGACCCTCCTCACGACGTGGATCGGACAGCGCGTCATGGAGGACCTGAGGGGACAGATCTTCTCCCACATGCAGCGCCTGGAGCTCGCGTTCTTCGACCGCACTCCGGTGGGACGGCTGATGACCCGCGTCACGAGCGATGTCGAGGCACTGAACGAGATGTTCACATCGGGCGTGGTGACGATCTTCGGCGACGTGTTCACGATCGGCGCCATTGTCACGGCGATGCTGATCCTCGACTGGCGCCTCGCCCTGGTGACTTTCACTGTCCTCCCCCTCGTATTCGCATCCGCCTGGCTCTTCCGCACACGGGTGCGTCGAGCCTACAGGGACATTCGCCTGCTTCTGGCCCGGATCAACGCGTATCTCCAGGAGCGTATCACCGGAATGAGCGTGATCCAGCTGTTCCGCCAGGAGGAGCAGACATTCGAGCGCTTCGACGAGATCAACCGTGATCACCTGTCCGCGCATCTGAAGTCGATCACCTACTACGCTCTGTTCTTCCCGACGGTTGAGATCCTGGCGGCCGTCGCCATGGCCCTGATCATCTGGTACGGGGGCTCGGAGTCTCTGCGCGGAGCGATCACCGTCGGCACGATCGCCGCGTTCCTGCAGTACGCCAGGCGATTCTTCCGCCCGATCCAGGATCTGTCCGAAAAATACAACATCCTGCAGAGCGCCATGGCGAGCTCGGAGAGGGTGTTCAAGCTGCTGGACCGGCAGCCCCACCCGGTCGAGTCCGAGCCTTCGGTGGACGACTCCGGCCTCCCAGAAGTCGACTCGGAATCCAGTGCCGACGCCGGGGTACAGGTCGTCCCGACGAGGGGCGGGCGAATCGAGTTCCGTCACGTATGGTTCCATTACGGCGAGCTGGAGTCGGACGAAGCGAGCGAGGACGACGGGGAAGCCGAGTGGGTCTTGAAAGACGTCACGTTCACCGTGGAGCCTGGACAGCGTATCGCTATCGTGGGCGCCACCGGAGCGGGAAAGTCTACTCTCATCAACCTGCTGATGCGCTTCTACCGTCCGCAACGCGGGACGATTCTCCTGGACGGCACGGACATCTCGACGGTTCCCGCATCGGCCGTGAGACAACGCATGGGTCTCGTCCTTCAGGACGTGTACCTGTTCTCCGACACCGTGCTCTGGAACATCGATCTCGGCCGGCCGGAGGTGAGCGAGGAACGCGTGCGAGAGGCCGCGGACAGGGTCGGCGTGACGCCTTATGTCGATCGCCTGTCAGCCGGATATGAACAGCGCCTTGGCGAGCGGGGCAGCAACCTGAGCGCTGGTGAGCGGCAGCTTCTCAGCTTCGCGCGCGCCCTGGCCGGCGACCCGGATCTGCTGATCCTCGATGAGGCCACGAGCGCCGTGGACTCTGAGATCGAAGCGCAGATCGAGCGGGCCCTGGAGGAGCTGATGCAGGGGCGCACCAGCCTGGTGATCGCACACCGCCTCTCGACGATCCGCAACGCCGATCGCATACTCGTGATGCACCACGGAGAGATTCGGGAGACCGGAACGCACGCGGAGCTGCTGGAGCTGGACGGACTGTATGCCCGGCTGCATCGGCTTCAGTTCGCTGGATCGCCGAGCGTCACATGACAGAGTTTCTGGAATTCGTTACCGGGCTTGATTCGCGCTGGGTGCTGGCCGCCCTGCTCGCCGCCCTCGACGCGTGGGCCATCGGCCTGATCATCCGGGCTCGTCCTGCTCCACGGGTAGGGCTCCTGTGGAGCGCGATCATCATTCTGTGCCCGATCATCGGCCTGCTGTTCTGGTATGCGTTGGGACCGAAGCCGGTACTGGAAGGCCATTGATTTACTTGCACCCCGACTGAATTACTTCTGCCCACCCTCCGCGAGCAGATCGAGGACCAGCCGGACCGAGGCCTCCGTGGCGCCGCGGCCACTCTCCACGTAAAGACGGGCGGACTCTCCCATCCGGGCTCGACGCTCCGGATCGCGCAGCAACGAGTCGATGGAGCCCGCCACTTCAGCGGGGGGGGCTTCGAGCGCAATGCCCTTCTCGACCATCTGCTGCGCTTCCCAGCGGTCCTGGACCGGCCCGAACAGCACCGGGAGACCGGCAGCCGCCGGCTCGACCACGGAATGCAGGCCCTCTCCTCCGATTCCTCCACCCACCCACGCCATGTCGCACTCCAGATACAGCTCAGCGAGGAAGCCAACAGCGTCCACGATCAGCGGAGCGTGAACCTTCGATTCGCTACGTCCGTCGGCCGGAAGGTCGGACCACAGACGTGGCTCGGATCCAAGGGCCTCGAGGCACATGCTCTGAATGCGCTTCACAGCCGCAGCGTCGGGCTCGTGCGGCACGAGGATCAGGTCGAGCTCCGGAACCCGGCTGTCGCCCCCATTGCTCGAGCGCGACAGGATCGCCGCCGCATCGATCAGGACCCGCTCGTCTTCGGGCCACGTGGATCCGGCGCACAGGCGAACACGGCCGTCCACACGGGCAGGCAACCTGCGTCCACCTTCCGAAACGGCCTCGCGCGCACGATCCACCCTCTCGAGCGCGCGCTCGAACGCGGCGTCGCCCGTGACCTGGATCACTTCCCGACGCGTCCCCAGCATCTCGAGCCGCTCCATCGCGCCGTCCGACACCGCTCCCACTCCATCGAGTCGGCCATAGCTGGGCGCCAGGAGCTGTCGTCCCGGTCCGCGCAGTCGGGTGCTCGTCGGCCGCACCGTCGCGTTGATCATGCCGAGTGAGACTCCCGCCTCGGTAGCCGCGCGTGTGAGCGCTGGCCAGGCGTCGAGTTTGGCAAACACGAGGGCGTCGGGCCGCGACTGCCTGATGGCCTCCCTACAATCCGCCATCGTCTCGAGAGGTGGGTACCCGGCGTGATCGGCATCGATCTCGGCCAGGACGCTTTCGGCGGAGGGAGAGGAATAAGTCACGATAAGCTGCAATTCCGGTCGCTCTTCCCTGACCCGGGCGACGATGGGAATCGCGCCCGCGAGCTCGCCGGCCGATGCGCCGTGCAGCCACAGAAGGGGGCGGAACGGATCCCGCTCCCGCTCCGCCCAGCGAGCGATTTCGCCTGCGGCGGCGCGGCGTCCCTCGACAGCCGCCGACACTTTCGGCGACGCGGCGCTGAATGCGGGGAGCAGCGGACGGAGCGCGTTGACGGCCACGTTGTACAGATTCTCGAGCAGGCTCACGGATCCTCCGCGCACCAGATGTCCGGCCGAGAGCAGGTTGCTGAAGAACCCCGGGTGGTCTTCAGCAACCTGTGTAAGGTACGGCACACGTCCCTCCCCGGCACAGGACCGACATCGGTCGGCTTCGCGGCACAGTGCCGGACTCGCTGTACCCACCGCGGCCGGCGTATCATTCCCGTGCCGGATCGCTGCGGTTGGACTTGGCAGGTTGCTGACAAACTCTGTAAGGTCTCGTGAGGAACGCGTGCGCTATATCGGCAACAAGACGAAGCTGGTCCCATTCCTCCTGGGAACGCTGGATGAGCTCGGCCTGTCGCCGGGGGTGGCCTGCGATCCATTCGCCGGCACCGCGAGCGTCGGTCGCGCACTCAAGACGGCTGGATGGCGCGTCCATTGCGGCGATCTCCTGGCCGTCTCGTACGCCTACCAGGTCGCGCGGGTGGAGCTGGACCGGACCCCCTCATTTCCGGGCGCGCTGGTCGACGGAAGCGGCTCTCGCCGCTCCGTCAGCTACTCCGCGGTCCTCAGGGTGCTCGGAGCTTCGTCCCCCAAGGAAGGATTCATCACGGAGCACTACACTCCGGGAGGGGCGGACGGTCGGGAACACGGTCGCATGTATTACACCCCGGAGAACGGCGCCTCGATCGACGCCGTTCGCGACCGGATCCAGGCGTGGCACGCAGAAGGCCTGATCGACGGATCCCGCAAACAGCTGCTCCTGGCCACCCTGATCCAGGCGGCCGACCGCGTGGCCAACACGACCGGGGTGTACGCGTCGTTCGTGAAGTCGTGGCAACCGAACGCGACCCGGCCCCTGCGCCTCAAGCCTCTGCGGCCCGCGGTGCCACCGTCCGCCGCAGCGCGGGGCTGCTCAGCCTACCGCGGGACAGCGGAAGATCTTCTGCGTCACGCCGGCGCCGTGGACCTCGTCTACCTGGACCCTCCATACAACGAGCGACAGTATCCCGGCTATTATCATCTGCCGGAGCTGCTGGCCCAGGGTTGGGACCCGCCGCCGTTACTCAGGGGCAAGACCGGACTGATTCCCGATGACGACCTGCGCTCGGACTGGTGCCGACGCGGTCGCTGCGAGGCGGCCCTCCACTCGCTCCTGGACGTGACCGACGCCCGGCACGTGCTGTTGAGCTACAACGACGAGGGCCTCCTGTCGCGCGAGAGCATCGAGAGCGCCTTCCGGGAGGCCGGTGATCCCGACAGTTTCCGGGTATTCACTCGTGGATATCGACGCTACCGGAGCGATTCGGATGGACCCGCACGGCAGTACAGGAGCAACGCCGTTCGAGAGCGGGTATACCACGTGAGGAGGCCCTGAGGCCCTTCACGGATCGCGAGGAAAGGCACCAATGAGCCGCCGGAACGTACCAGCGGACATGACACGCAATCGCGCAGCCTGCTATATGACTTGCGTTGCCGCCATGGGCCTTCTCTCGGCTTGCTCTCCCGGCTACGTGCTGCGCGCGGGCTGGGAGGAAGCCAAGATACTCACGGCCCGCCGACCGATCCACGAGGTCGTTCACGACACGACCACGTCGGCCGAGTTGCGCGGAAAGCTCCGGCTGGTGCAGGACGCGCGGGAGTATGCCGACCGGACGCTCGAACTGGAGCCGGGGAACGCGTTCACCAGTTATGTCGAGCTGGACAGGGATACGCTGCTCATGGTGATCAACGCGGCGAACGAGTTCCAGCTTCGGTGGAAGACCTGGTGGTTCCCGATCGTCGGGCACATGCCCTACAAGGGATACTTCGACTTCGACAAGGCGCGTCGCGAGGCCGAGAAGCTGGACGCCCAGGGATACGACACCTGGGTGCGGCCGTCGAGCGCGTTCAGCACACTGGGCTGGTTTCCGGACCCGCTGATGTCGACGACACTGCGCTCCGACAGCGTCGGCATCGTGGAGACCGTCATTCACGAGATCACTCACAGCACGTTCTTTCCGAAGGGACAGGCGCAGTTCAACGAAAGCTTCGCCAACTTCGTGGGGCACCGGGGCGCCATCTCGTTCTTCTGTGACGCAGCAGCGGACGAGGCGCTGTGTGAGGCGGCAGAAGATCGGTGGCACGACATGCGGGTATTCGGCCGCTTCTTCCATTCCATGCTGGACCCGCTCGAAGAATTGTACGGGTCAGACCTGTCGCCGGAGACCATGCGAGAAGAGAAGCGGAGGATTCTGCGCGAGGCGGCGGAGCGGTTCGAGTCCGAGGTCCAGCCAGAGCTCCGGTCCGGTCGCTATCGCGGCTTGGACCCCGAACGCGTCAACAACGCGTGGCTGCTCTCGCGCACGCTGTACTACACGAGGCTGGATGACATGGAAGACCTGTACGCGCGCCACGCCGATCTTACGACCACGGTTCACGAGATCATCCGGGAAACCGGGAGCGGAGACCCGTGGGAGGCGTTGGATCGACTCCTCGCAGACCCGGTCTCCAGCAGGTCGCTGAACAATCCTGGTGGTGCGGTCGAGACTGCGGCTCGCTAGGTTCGAGCGCCATGTATCACAGCATCCTGCTCGGTATCGATTTTTCCGACGCCTCTGTCGAGACCGTTCGGTGGGCCGTCTCGCGGTTCCCTGACGCTGAGATCACGCTGTTTCACGCGATCGAGCCTCTCGGAGTCCCCGGTTACCTGCGCCGCGAGCTCGGATCGAAGCTGGAGATCAGCCTCGAGCGAGAGCTCGATGCCAGGGCGAACCTCGAGGAGATCGCGAGCCAGTGCGGTATCGAGGCAAGGGTGGAGGTACGACCCGGCTGGACGCCCGAGGCTCTTGCGGCGATCACGGACGAGATCCGTGCGGAGCTCGTGGTCGTCGGCGCACACCAGAAGCGGGTGTGGCCGTCCGATGAGCTCGGCAACACATGCGTCGCCATCGTCCGAAAGGCCACTGTTCCCGTACTGATCTGGCGGCCGATCCGGCAGGAGAGTGACAAGACGATCCTGGCGGCACTCGACCTGCGCGACGGCAGCGCGCCGATCGCGGCCACCGCGGCCCGGTACTGCGCGTACTTCGGCGACCGCCTGTTCCTGCTCCACGCGATGCCGGGCACTCTGCAGGCCTACCTGAGGGCAGTCTCCTCGCCCACCAAGACCGAGGACACGGTCAGGCTTCTCGAGCACCGGGCCCGGGACGCGGCCCTGGAGCGGGTTCCCGAGGAGCTCAGGCAAAGCGTCGATATCCAGGTGTCCGTCGTCCGCGGGCGCCCCATCGTGAACCACATCCTGAATGCGGCCGAGACCGAGGCGGTGGACCTGATCGTCATCGGCAAGTACCACGCGCCCGGTCTCACGGGCCGGGTCCTCCTCGGCGGGATCACGAAGCAGATCATCCGGGGAGCGAACTGCTCCGTCCTCACGGTACCGGTCTGACGCCGATGGCCGACTCCGACGGGTTCCAATGCGTGCGGTGCGGCAAGCCGGACAGGGAACCGCTCGCCCGGACTCCCTTCCCGAACGAACTGGGTGCACAGCTCGTTTCGGAGATCTGCACCGACTGCTGGGAAGAGTGGAAGCAACGCCAGATGCTCCTGATCAACCACTACGGACTCAGCGTACGGGAGCCTCGTGCGCGCGAGTTTCTAGTGTCCAACCTGCGCTCGTTCCTGTTCGGGGAAGGCGAGGAGTCGGCCGAGATCGACACTTCGCAGGAAGGAAACGTCAGCTGGTGACCGGAGGCCCCGGCAGGTCGTCCCCGGAGTGATCGGACGGGGCTTCTCGTTGGCCAGGAGCCTGTCCGAGTAATGGGCTCCTAGCCCACCACCAGGTTCAGGAGCCGGTCGGGGACGTAAATCGTCTTCCGGATCGAAGCGTTCCCCATGTGACGCTGGACTCCCTCGTCCGCCAGGGCCGCGGCGCGCGCGGCTTCCTCGCTCGCACCCCTCTCCAGCGAGATCGTCGCGCGAAGCTTGCCGTTCACCTGAACCGCGATTTCCACCGAGTCCGTCGTCAGCTTCGCCGGATCAAACGCAGGCCAACTTGCGTGATCGAACAGGCTCGGCTCGCCGCCGAGGGTCTCCCACAGCTCCTCCGCGAGGTGGGGCGCGATCGGGCCGAGCATGATCACCAGCGGTCTGATCTCGTCCAGCGTGGGCACCCTGCCACCGGCGCGCAGCGTGTTGAGGAGCTCCATCAGGGCGGCGATCGCCGTATTGAACGAAAGGCTCGCGAAGTCCTCAGTGACCTGGCTGATCGTCTGGTGGACGGCGCGCTCCACGACCGCGTCCGGAAAGCCCGTCGCGCCCGCCTCCACAGCAGCCGCGATGGCGTCGGACACCCGCGACAGGAAACGCTGAGGTCCGACGATTCCGCTGTCCCTGAAATCGCCGCCCTCCTGATACGGACCGAGGAACATCAGGTAGGTGCGAATCGTATCCGCGCCGTACCGGTCGATGAACTCGTCCGGGTTCACGACGTTTCCCTTCGTCTTCGACATCTTCGCGCCATCACGGATGATCAGACCGTGCTTCCGGAAGCGCACGTAGGGCTCCTCGAACGGTACATGTCCGAGGTCGTGCAGCACCATCGTGATGAACCGGGAGTACAGGAGGTGCAGCACGGCGTGCTCTTCCCCGCCGATGTACATGTCCACCGGCAGCCACCGATCCGTACGGGACGGATCGATTGCGCGGTCGTCGAAGTCCGTGCTCGGATACCGCAGGAAGTACCATGTGCTGTCGAGGAACGTGTCCGAAACGTCGGTCTCTCGACGCGCCTCGCCGCCGCAGGACGGACACGTGGCACGGTAGAACGACTCGTCCTTCGCGAGCGGAGCGATCCCGTCGTCGCCTGGCTTGAACTGCTCGAGGTGCGGCAACACCACCGGGAGATCTTCCTCGGGCACGGGAACCGTTCCGCACGTGTCGCAGTACAGAATCGGGATCGGCGCGCCCCAGTAGCGCTGGCGCGAGATGCACCAGTCGTGCAGCCGGTAGTTCACCTTCGGCTCGCCGAGACCTCGCTCGCCGAGCCACTCCACGATACGCGCCGCTCCCTCGGTCGCCGGCAGACCGCTGAACTTGCCTGAATTGATCAGGCGCTCACCTTCGGTATGCTCGACGAACGCCTCATCACCGAGCTGCAGAATGACAGTGGACGGATCCGACGCGTCGTCCACCACCTCAGCGGGGGCCACCACGGGCAGGATCTCGAGCCCGAACTGCCTGGCGAACTCGAAGTCGCGCTGATCGTGACCCGGCACGGCCATGATGGCCCCGGTTCCGTACTCCATCAGGACGTAGTCCGCGATCCACACCGGTATGTCTTCGCCGGTCGCAGGATTGACGGCAAAGCCCCCGGTGAACACGCCCGTCTTCTTCCGGTCATCGGTCTTCCGTCGCTCCACGAGGTCGACGTCCGCGGCCGCCGCCCGGTATGTCTCGACCTCATCGCGCCGATCTTCCGAGGTGAGCTCTTCCACGAGCGGATGCTCCGGCGCGAGGACCATGAACGTGGCACCGAAAATCGTGTCCGGCCGAGTCGTGAACACGTCAAGCGATTCTTCACGTTCGCCAGCCAGCCGGAATCGAAGCAGGGCGCCCTCCGAGCGTCCGATCCAGTTGCGCTGAGCCGTGAGCGTCGACGGAGACCAGTCGATCCAATCGAGGTTCTTCAGGAGTCGCTCGACGTACTCCGTGATCCGGAAGAACCACTGGCTGAGAAACCGCTGTCCAACTTCCGTACCGCAGCGCTCGCACTTTCCGTCTTCCACCTGCTCGTTCGCGAGGACGGTCTTGCAGGACGGGCACCAGTTGACCGGCGCCTCCTTCTTGACCGCCAGGCCGGCTCGGTAGAGCTGGAGGAAGATCCACTGCGTCCACCGGTAATAGTCGGGATTCGTAGTATCGACCGTGTGCGACCAGTCGAACATGATCCCGGAGCGCTTCAGCTGGCGTGTGAAGTTCGCGATGCTACGCGGGATGAGGTCCATCGGGTGGACGTCGACCTTGAGCGCGTAGTTCTCGGAGTGGATGCCAAACGCGTCGAACCCGATGGGCTCGAACACATCCCGACCTCTCAGGCGCTGGAACCGACCGTGGAAGTCCGCGCCGGTGAACGCGTACAGGTTCCCGACGTGCAGACCCTCCGCCGACGGGTACGGGAACATCATCAGGTTGAAGAACGGACTCGGAGCCGCATCCAGGTCAGGCTCGTTGGTTCCGTTCTCGGCCCAATGGGCCTGCCACTTCTCTTCCACGCTCTTCGGGTCGTACATGTCTGGTCGCCGGCCGCACTGGCCCGTATCGGGTTTGACGAAAGGCGCCGCTGGGCTCCGGAGTTCCGAGCCCGGCCGCGCCCGATAGCTGAACGGGGGGATTATGGCGATCGCCCCCCTCGGGTCACAAGCTCACGCCTTGCTCCAGCCGGTCGTCCAACCTAGCGTAGCTTCAGATATGAAAAGAACTGCCGATACAGATGGCCGCCTCAGCCCGGGCATTGCTCTCGTGTTACTCGAGTCGTTGCGCGATGTGGACACGCCGTCCGAGGTGCTGGAGGACGAGGCGTTCCACATCAGCCTGCCGCGCCGGCTCGGCCTGAGCGACGTCATTGACGGACAGATGAGACGCTACGCGGAAATGAGTCGGCGTCGGCGCCAGCTCGAGGCAAGCGAGTTCGTCGATCTCCTGCGGCTGATCGCTCGGCGACCGGACGCCCGCCTGGTATTCGAGGCGGCTGGTGACAGGTTGGGATCGGAATACGCGGCGCGGACGCCGAAGGCCGTGACTCTGGCCCGGCGTCTCGCTCCTGCCGGAATCCGGCGGCGGGCCCTGCTCCGGCATCTGCGGCGAGTCGCCGCCTCGCTCAGTCCCGGCAGCACCATCCGTCTGGATCGTACGGACCCGTCGGTGTCGGTCGCACGCTGCCTCCCCGCCTCCGCGGACACCTCGGGATCCGCTTGCTGCATCATCACGGCAGCGTTCGCCGCGTGCGCCGAAGGTCTCGGGGAGGCGGTCCCGGTGCGCCACCCCACATGCGAAAGCCGTGGCGACGAATCGTGCATGTGGGAGGTCGTGCCCCTGAAGCAGTAGCGGGTCCCTGGCGGTTCAGCCGGGATTCGCCCGGAGTCCGCCCGAGCCTTCCGGCCACGGTTCTACATGGACGACGGCAGCGGCGAACCCCGCATCGTCCACGAGCTTCCTCTCCACGGCATCGGCCACGTGATGGCCCTCCTCGACCGTCCGTCCGCCATCTACCTCGATCGTGATTTCCACGAATGCTGCGCCCTTCAAATCGCCCCGACTTCGGACATCCGTGACATCTCGCACTCCCGGAACCCCGGCCACGAACGTGTGGATTCGCACCGCCTCCACTGCCGCGGTATCGACGAGCGCCGGCACCGTACGCGTGAGGATCTGCCACCCGCTGCGGGCGATAAGGACCGCCACCAGGATTCCGAGCCACGCGTCGGCGGCCGCCCAACCGCGGGTGACCAGGAACAGCCCGCCGAGCACGGACGCGGTCACCAGCACGTCAGCGCCGGTGTGCCGGGCATCGGCCGACAGTATCACGCTGTTCAGCCGCTTTCCCTCGCGATCCTCCGTCCACGCCACAATCACGTTGACCACCATCGTGCCGGCGAGGACCGCGAAAGTGAGAGGCTCCAACCGCGGCGGGACCGAATTGCTGAGCAATTGTCCGATCGCAGCGCTGACGAGCTCGAAGCAGGTGATCGAGAGGAAGGCCACCACAGCGAGCGCGCCGAGAAGCTCGAACTTGGCGTGGCCGTAGGGGTGCTCCTCGTCGGGAGGCACCGCGGCGGCGCGCACGGCCGCAAGGCCAACCACGTTGTTGAGCGCATCGATGCCGGAATGGGCTGCGTCACCGAGAATGGCCAGGGAGCCGGATCGCACGCCGATCCACACCTTTACCGAGATGACGGCGAGATTCGCGAACAGGACGGCCCATAGAACACGGCGAACGGCCGTGTACCGATCGTGGCTCACAGCCGGGACCACCGTCCCGTGCCGGCCTTCCGGTTCCGGCCACGCCGCCCGGATCCACCGAAGCGATCGAGCAGTATGCGGACAGGGGCCCTGCGGGGCGCCTTCGCGCCCGTGTCTTCGTCCCGATCGTACCGACCTGGATAACCCAGGCCGATCCATACTCCGACTGCGAGTGCGAGAGCGCTCGCCAGAAAGAGAAGAATCAGGAATGTTCGATCGCTCATGGATTCCATTCCAGCGCCGTTACGTCCGTTCGACTCACCCCTCAATCTCGCAGGCCCGCCGCACGATGCAACCTCTTGAGCCCATTCGAGCACTGCCTTGGCCAGTGCTTGCACATTCGGCCTCCGGTGGCCAGCTTTTATGTGAACGTCGGCATGTTGGACCGGCGTCGTGCCGGACCCGGCAATCTCAACACCAGGAGAGGTCACCGTGGGCGACTCCGACTTCCGTCACGGCTCCTTCCGTCAGATCCTGAAGGCCAGCTTCGCAGTACTCGGCCTGGCAGCTTTCGCCACCGGATGTGTAGACGAGGACACCGTGTTCAACGACCGTCCGTTCGGAGATGACCCCCCGGCGTCGGCCGGTGGATTCCTCGGCTACGTGCAGGGTGAGGCGGGGCAGCCTACGTGCGCACAGTGCCACGCCACGCCGAGCTCGAACTGGACCCTGACGGCGCATGCCGACGCGTGGAACACCCTGCAGGACAGCGGGCACGCGCAGGAATTCTGCGAGGGCTGCCACACGGTGAGCCAGCTCGGCAACTCGGCGACCGAGGCCGTGGGCTGGACGGCAACGGGCGACTCGCGCTACGTGGACGTGCAGTGTGAGTCGTGTCACGGTGCCGGGGAGACGCACGTGGCGGACCCCGAGGCCTCCCAACCGCTGGCGTCGCTGGCGGTCGGCGAAGATCTGACGAATGGCTGCGGCGAGTGCCACAACGGGACGCACCACCCGTTCGTCGAGCAGTGGGAGATGTCGAAGCACTCCGAGGTCATCGGCTTTGCGGCCTCCCGACTCGAATGTGCGGGATGCCACCGCGGCCAGGGCACGCTCCTCGCCTGGGGCGTTCGGGGACCTTACGTGGAGCAGTTCTCGGAGGAGCCTCTCGCCGTAGTCTGCGGTGTGTGCCATTCGCCTCATGACGACACGTTCGAGGGACAGCTCCGGTTCCCCGTCCGGACTCCTGACATCCAGCTTCATCTGTGCGCCCGGTGCCACAATCGCCGCTCGGTCGCGGATCCCAACTCCAGTCACGGGCTGGCGCCACACGCTCCCGAGGCTGAGCTGCTGATCGGAGAGGCCGGCTGGATCCCGCCCGGGTCGGGCCTGGCTCTCGGCTCGGTCATTGCGACCCACGGATCGAGCAGCAACGAGAAGCTGTGCGCCACGTGTCACGTGGCCATGTACACGGTCACGGACGAGGCGACGGGAGCCTTCGAGTTTCAGTCCGTGGGACACACGTTCGATGCCATTCCGTGTGTGGACGAGACAGGGATCCCGAACGGAGAGACGGACTGTGCGGTATCGACCGCCGAGCGATCGTTCGTGGGCTGCGTGGACTCCGGCTGTCACTCCACCGAGGACGGCGCCGCCGCGATCCTGAACGTCAGGGCCGACTTCATCCGCACCGGGGCAGAGATCCTGCTCGCCCTGCTCGAGCAGGTGGACCCCAATCTCGACGAGCCGGGCGGCGAGATCGACGCGACCGTCGCCACGTTCACCGTTGCCGAGGGCGGCTTCTTCAACTACAGCCTGGCAACCCACGGCGGAGAAGTATATGGGTCCACGACCCACAACCCGCCGTGGATCAGAGCCCTGCTGGAAGCGAGCATCGTCGCGGTCGAGGCGGAATACGGGGTAAGTATTCCCTGAACAACGAGAGCCTCGTTAAGCGACGTTGATCGGACGGCAAGAGAAACCCGCGGGAGCCGAGTGGCCACCGCGGGTTTCTTCCATCCAGCTCGGGGAGAACCCCCGAGCTTCACGATTGAGCAGGCGTTATCAGCCGGC
>JAUVTH010000105.1 GCA_030601615.1 Gemmatimonadota bacterium | reverse complement strand
GAGGACGTGGCCCTCTCCGGTGGCGTCATGAACGAGGGAAAGGTCGCGACCGTCCTCGGGCTGCGCGGTCTTCCGAACGCGGCGGAAGCCTGCATGGTGGCCCGCGACATCCAGCTCGCGGAGTTGACGGGCGGACACCTGCATGTCTGCCACGTGTCGGCGCGGCAATCGGTCGAGCAACTGAAGATGGCGAAGGAGAAGGGGCTCAGAGTGACCTCGGAGGTCACGCCGCACCACCTGAACCTGACGGACGAGATGTGCCGCGGTTACAATACGGAGGCGAAGGTGAATCCTCCGCTACGGACCGAGGAGGACGTCGAGGCCGTGACGCAGGCGCTGATCGACGGGGTGATCGACATCATCGCCACGGACCACGCGCCGCACACGTACGAGGAGAAGGAGCAGGAATTCGACTACGCTCCGTTCGGGATCAACGGGCTCGAGACCGCGCTGGGGCTGAGCATGCGAGCGCTCGTCGAGACCGGTCGTCTGACCCTCTCGGAGCTGATCGATCGAATGTCCTGCAAGCCGGCTCGCATCATGGGACTGGACGGCGGCACGTTGCGGCCCGGGTCGCCGGCCGACATAGTCGTTCTCGATCCCGACGAGACGTGGACGGTCGACCCGGCGGACTTTCGATCGAGGAGCCGTAACACGCCGATCGCCGGCTGGGAGTTGCGCGGGCGGGTGTACCGGACTCTGGTGGGTGGAGAGCTCCGGTTCGAGAGAAGCTGAAGTAGCCAGCCGTCACCGACGTCGAGCGCGGCGCCGTGGCGACATCACCTCATCACTGACGGCCTGATGGACGGGGGACACGTGATACCCGAAGCGATCCAGGGACTGCTCGAGAAGCGCGGCACTTTCCAGGAGTGGCTGAACCGGCTCGATGAGCTGGGCAGCGAGTTCCGACCCGAGGTGGCGGAGAAAGTCCGGAGTGACTACGCAGGCCGCCTCGCCGCGGTCGAAACCGAGCTTGAGGGGCATCGATCGGAGCTCGAGGCGGTCCTGGCCGAGCGGACAGAGGCGGTCGAGAAGGTGGCGGGTCAGCACGATGCACGAACGGCGGAGCTGGAGGAGACCCAGCTTCGGCACGTGGTCGGTGAGTTTGACGACGAAGAGTGGGAGCTTCGCCGGGCGGAGCACCAGGCCGAGATCGACGAGATGGAGGTCGAGTTGACTGCCCAGCGGTCAGCCGTGGAGGAGCTCGACACCGTGCTCGCTGAGCTGTCGGGGGCAGGGGCGGGCCCGGCCGTGGTCGAATCCGTGGCGACGGAGAAGACGGCCGATATTCCGGAAACCGAGGAGGCCGAAGAACAGGAGGCCGCTGACGAGCAGGGACTAGTCGCGGAGTCAGAAGACAGCGCCGACGCCTGGATGACACAGCCATTCGACGAGGCCGAGCCGGGAACCGAAACCGAACAGATAGAGGCGGCCGAGGAGGTCGTCACGGCCGAACTGGTGGAATCTGAAGTCGTCGAGACGGATTACGCGAACGCCGAGTACGTTGAAGCGGAAGTCGTTGATGCGGATGCCGGCCTGGCGGAGGAAACCGAAGCGGAGGAACCTGAAGCGGTAGAGTCCGAAGCCGAGCCGGCAGCCGAGCAGGGCGAGCCGGAAGATTTCACGGACGAACTGGAGTTCCTCGAGTCGCTGTCGCTCGATGACCCGGAAACGTTCGACGCCGTGTCGGCGTTGCTCGATGAGGATGGCGACTCCGCTGACGACGACGGGTCCGATCGGAAGTCGGAGGATCTCTGAAAGCCGACAGCCCGCGACCCTGGCGGGCCCGCGGGCTGGTCAACGGCTCCCTTGGGGGGGAGACGTCAGTCGCTGAGCCCTCGAACGTAGCGGGCAAGCCTGGACTTCCGGCGGGCTGCCGCCTGCTTCGACAGGATTCCCTTGCGGGCGGCCGTGTCGAGCATGGAAGTGATCTTCCGGTAAGCCGTCCCGGCCTCGGTCGGAGACTCCGTCTGCAGAAGGCTCTTGGTCCGCGTTCGGATCTCCGAACGAACGGTCCGATTGCGATCCCGCCGCTTGTGGGACTGTCGAAGCCTCTTGCGGGCACTCTTAATGTTCGGCAATGCTCTATTCCTTCAGTTGTTCGCGTCTCGCGAGAATCAAAAGACCGGGTAGCTTACACTGGTTTCCCCGTCGAATCAAGGTCGGTGTGACTCGGAGATGAACTCGATCGCGTCGTCCCAGGACACAATTCAGGGCAGCGAGCCGTTCCAGGTTTCGCTGGAGCGGTTCGAAGGCCCCCTTGACCTGCTCCTTCACCTGATCCGGTCGCAGGACATTGATATCTTCGACATCCCGATCGCCCGGATCACGGAGCAGTTTGTCTCGGCGCTGTCGGACGGACTGGAAGCGATGCCGATCGAGAGGGCGGGGGAGTTCCTCGAGATGGCGTCCACTCTGGTCCGCATCAAGGCGCAGCTCCTCCTGCCGCGCCCAGAGCAGCCTGATTGGGACGCAGATCCACGGGCGGAACTGGTCAGACGGCTGCTCGAGTACGAGCATTTCCAGGATGTCGTGCACGTGCTCGAAGGAGCCGAAGCCCAGCGCGGACGGCACTTCGCGAAGGGTTTTGTGGAGAGTCGGCCTGCGCCGACATTGGCGCCGGTCGAGCTCGAGCTGACGCTGGCCGAATTCCTTGCCGCTGCAGCCCGTATTCCGGAGCCTCTGCCGCCTGTCGTATTCCGGCCGCCCTCTCAGACGGTGACCGTGGGCGAGAAGGTATCTCTATTGCGACGATTGCTGGCGAAGGCGAAGCGAGTGTCGTTCGATCGACTGTTTCGGCCCTGGGGCACGCGCGCGCACGCCATTGCGGCCCTGTTGGCAGCCCTGGAGCTTGCGCGGCAGCAGGTGTTGCGGATCGAACAGGTCAAACCGTTCGCCTCGATCTGGCTCCTTCCCGGCGAGCGAAAGCAGACGGGCGATCCACCTGAGGCGACAGAGTCAGCGGAGGGAATCGCGTGAAGGTAGAGCAGATCGTTGAAGCTACTCTTTTCGCGAGCCAGACGCCGCTCACACTTGAGGAGATCTCGAGGGCTGACGAGGGCCTGGACGTCGAGCGGGTCGTCGAGGCGATCCAGTTCTTGCGCGATTCGTATGAGGACGCGGAGCGGGCGTTTCAGATCTATCAACTTGGCGATGGATTCCAGGTCCTGACCCGCCCCGAATATGCTCCGTACCTGGAGCGGTTCGATTCAGTGCCACGCGCCCCCCATCTGTCACCGGCTGCGCTCGAGACCCTCGCGATTATCGCGTACCGGAAACCTATCGGGAGAATCGAGATCGAGGAGGTCCGGGGCGTCAGTGCCAGCTCAGTACTGCGGACGTTGCTCGATTGGGAGCTCGTTCAGGTAGTCGCCCGAGGCGAGGGACTCGGCCGGCCCCTGCTGTACGGAGTGACCCAGAAATTCCTCGAGCACTTCGGAATGAAGGACGTGTCCGATCTCCCGGCCGCGGACGAGCTGCCCGTGGTGCTTGGCGAGCTGCAGCAGGCCATGGAAGCCGAGCGGCCGAAACCGCTCGCGGCCGAAACCGCTGACTCCACGGGCGAAAGTTCCTGAGCCGTGGCGCCGGAGATGCGCTTGCAGAAGTATCTGGCGCGTGCCGGCGTGGCATCGCGGAGGGCAAGCGAGGACCTCATCCGGGCGGGTCGAGTGAAGGTGGACGGGGCCGTCGTCACCGTCCAGGGAGTGAAGGTCGACCCGGATCGTAGCGTGGTGGAGGTGGATGGTCGGCGCGTGCGGCCGGCGCCGGCCCGCTGGGTGATGCTGCACAAGCCGCCTGGCTACCTGTGTACCCGCAGTGACCCTGAAGGCCGGCCCACGGTGTACGACCTGATCGACCCGGGCATGGCGGACCTGTTCCACGTCGGCCGGTTGGACTACATGAGCGAAGGACTGCTCCTGCTGACGAACGAAGGGGAGGTGGCGGACGCGTTGCTGCATCCGCGCAATCGCATCTCCCGGCGATACGAAGTCACGGTGGCGGGTCCGATTCCGGACAACCTCGGCCCCCGATTGCGGGCTGGCATCGAACTGGAAGACGGTCCCGCGCGCATCGAGGACTTTCGGGTCAGGCCTGGCGCCAGGAAGGACCAGGTCACCCTGGAGCTGTCATTGCGCGAGGGCCGGAACCGGGAGGTCCGGCGTCTCATGGATGCCGTGGGGGTGACGATCCACGCCCTCAAGCGGGTCTCGTTCGGTCCGCTGGAGCTCAAGAACCTCCCGCGCGGATCGTGGCGATCCCTCCAGGAAGGCGAGATCGCTCGACTGCGAGCACTGAACAGGAACGAGTAAAATGGACATAAAGGGACGGAATATCCTGATGCTCGGCGGCTCGGGCCTCATCGGGATCGCCATCGCGCGCAAGCTCCTGCCGTTGCGGCCAAGGCGCCTCGCTATCGCGGCGCTGCGGCGTGACGAGGCTGAAGAAGGCGTCGCAACGCTGAGAGAGATGCCGGAGTCGGAAGGCGTCGAGCTGATCGCCGAGTGGGGTGACATCCTGCTTCGATCGACGCGTCGGGACGACTCCCGCAGCGCGATGCTGGAGACTGACGAGGGACGGGCGGAGATCCTGGCCGACCTCCTGGGGCACCTTACCGAGGCTGACTTCGAGCGGAATCTTTTGTTTTCGCTCCTCGAGACGCACAAGCCCGAGATCGTCATCGACTGCGTCAACACGGCGACCGCCATCGCCTACCAGGACCTGTTCAAGTCGGCGGGCAGGCTCCGCGACCTGATGTGGCACGGCGGCAAGCCGACGGTGGCCGATATCGAGGCGCACCTGACGACCCTGTACCTGCCGCAGCTCATCCGGCACGTCCAGGTCCTCATGCGCGGCATGCGCGTCGCGGGAACGGAGGTCTATCTCAAGATCGGGACGTCGGGAACCGGCGGTATGGGTCTCAACGTGCCGTTCACGCACTCCGAGGAGCGGCCATCCGCCACGCTCCTCTCGAAGTCGAGCGTCTCGGGGGCGCACTCGTCATTGCTGTTCCTGATGGGACGCACACCCGACTCTCCCGTCGTGAAGGAGGTCAAGCCGACGGCGGCCGTCGCATGGAAGAGGATCTGCTTCGGACCGGTCATGAAAGGCGGCAAGCCGATTCCCCGATTCGACTGCCGCGTGCCGGTCGATCTGTCCGAGGCCTTTACCGCTCTTCCCGACGACCGTTACGTCGACCTGGGCGAGTCGCTCGAGTCCGTGTGGCTCGACGCGGGCGAGAACGGCCTGTTCAGTCTCGGGGAGTACGAGACGATCTCGGCGCTCGGACTGATGGAGATCATCACGCCCGAGGAGATCGCGGATGCTGCGATCGCGGAGATCCGGGGCCGTCCGACCGGACGGGACATCGTCGGTGCGCTCGACGCTGCTACGATGGGGCCGACCTACCGCGGTGGAGCGCTCCGCGAGGCGGCACTCAGATACATGGAGGAGCTCGAGGTCGAGCACGGTGTCCGCTCCGTGGCCTTCGAGATGCTGGGTCCACCGCGGCTCAGCAAGTTGCTGTTCGAGGCGGAGATCCTGCGCCGTCTGTTTGACGACGTTCCCGAGGCGGCGGAACTCGATCCGGAGGTGACGGCCACGCGCGCCATGGATCTGGTCGAGTCCGACGACAGGCTACGCTCGGACGTTCTGTCGATCGGAATCCCCATTCTGCTCGCGGACG
>JAUVTH010000005.1 GCA_030601615.1 Gemmatimonadota bacterium | reverse complement strand
TCCACCTCGTCGTCGAACGAGAAAACGAAACGTCCGGATGCATCGGTGGTCGCCGAATCCACCAGGGCGCCGGTCTGCTCCGTGACCCGGTGAAACTCGACGACAGCGTTCGCCACCGGCACAGAATCGGGAAGAAGGACGACTCCCCTGATCTCCTGCGCCCCCGCACCGCGCACAGGATACAGGCCGGCCAATCCTGTTCCGCAGATGAAAGCCATGAGGCAAGCGAGCCGGTAGAGACCGAGCCTCCGCCGCAAAGCGCGCTTCACGGAATGAACCGACCGAAGTCTTCAGGATCGAGACGCTTCAGGTAGTCACGCAGCTTCTCCGGCGGCGCACTCTCCCCGGTGCCCGGAGGCGAGTCGGTCGTTCCCGATGGTCGGGCGAACCCGGGCTCCAGCGTCGCGCCTTCGATCTCGACCGGCGTGCGGTCCAGGAGATCCGCGTCCGCGAAGATCGGAGCCGACGCCCTGAGGGCGAGGGCCACGCTGTCGCTTGGACGTGAGTCGATGGTGATAACCTCGCCGTCGCGCTTAAACATGAGCGAAGCGTAGTACGTGTTGTCGACCACCCTGGTGATCAGCACCCGCACCAGCTCGCTTCCCAGGCTGCGAACGACCGTGTTGAGAAGGTCGTGCGTGAGAGGCCTGGAGAACTTGATGCCCGCGAGCTCCATCGCGATTGCGCTCGCTTCTCCCGGACCGATCCAGATCGGGAGCACCCGTTCCCCATCGACCTCCTTGAGGATCACCACAGGAGTGTTGGACGCCTTGTCCATTCCGAGACTCGCGACTTCCAGTTCGATCACTCCACTCCACCCTTCGCCGCCCCCCAGCGCATCATGTACCGACGTCCCACGAAGACAGGTAGTGCTTCTGCTCCTCCGTGAGTGTGTCGATGCCAATGCCCATGGCCTTCAGCTTGAGACGGGCGATTTCACGGTCCATCTCGGCTGGCACTCGATGCACCTCCCGAGTGAGTGCCCGTCCCTCATCGCTGAGCAGATACTCCGCCGCGAGAGCCTGGTTCGCGAACGACATGTCCATCACGGCCGCCGGGTGGCCCTCCGCCGCCGCGAGGTTGATCAGACGACCTTCCGCCAACAGCACGATGCGTCGCCCGTCGACCACATACTCGACGGCTTGAGGCCTGACCTCACGGGCGTCATCATCCGCGATCTCACGCAAACGACGAATGTCGATCTCTACATCGAAATGCCCGGAATTCGCTATGATCGCACCGTCCTTCATCGCTCGGAAGTGCTCCTCGCGAATCACGCTTGTGTTGCCGGTCAGGGTCAGGAACAGGTCGCCCACGGGTGCGGCTTCGGACATCGGAGCCACTTCGAAGCCATCCATCGAGGCTTCGATCGCTGCCACTGGCTCCACTTCCGTGACGATGACCTTAGCCCCTGCCCCGCGCGCTCGAAGCGCTACCCCACGCCCACACCACCCATATCCGGCCACGACCACGGTGGATCCGGCGAGGAGCATGTTCGTGGCCCGGATCACTCCATCGAGGGTCGACTGACCGGTACCGTAGCGGTTGTCGAACAGGTGCTTGGTGAGGCTGTCATTCACTGCCACTACCGGGAACTGAAGCACTCCGTCCGCCGCCATCGCCCGCAGGCGAATGATCCCCGTTGTGGTCTCCTCGGTCGACCCCAGGACACCGGACACCAGCTCCTCGCGCTCCTCGGCGGACAGGCCGGATATCCAATCCCGGAGCGTCGGCGCCAGATCATCCAGCCGATCGAGCGCTATCATGTGGAGTGCGCTGACGAGGTCCGCCCCATCATCCATCGTTACGGTCGGTCGATGTGCGAGAGCCTCACGAATGTGGTCGTAATACTGATCGTTGTCCTCCCCTCGGACGGCGTAGACCGAGATCCCGCACTCCTCGACGAGATATGCAGCCACGTTGTCCTGGGTCGACAACGGATTCGACGCGCACAACACGACATCCGCTCCGCCGGCCTGCAGAGTACGCATCAGGTTGGCGGTCTCCGTAGTCACGTGCAGGCAGGCCGACACCCGCACACCTTCAAGCGGACGCTCGCGGGCGAATCTCTCCCGGATCTGGGTCAGTACCTGCATTGATCGATCCGCCCATTCCACACGCTGACGCCCTTCCCCCGCCAGCGTCAGATCCGCAACATCACAAGGTACCGTAGCGTGCGCCATATTTTCAGTCTCCATATTTGCGTAACTCCAGTTGCACCTTCAGGTGTAAGGCCTCAAGAGACCCGTCGTCATACAGCGTCCAGGAGGTCCTGCACCCGGTTCAGTCTCTCCCAGCTGAAACCACCGTCCTCATCCGGCTCTCGACCGAAATGCCCGTAGGCCGCCGTGCGACGGAATATCGGTCGTTTCAGACCGAGTACCTCGATGATCTCGCGAGGCCGGAGGTCGAACACATCGCGCACTGCGTTCTCCAGAATCGAATCGGATACACTACCCGTTCCGTACGAATTCACCATCACGGAGACAGGCTCTTCCACCCCGATCGCATAGGCAACCTGTATCTCGACCTCTTGTGCGAGACCCGCCGCGACCAGGTTCTTGGCCACCCAGCGCACGGCATAGCTGGCGGACCGATCCACCTTCGAGGGGTCCTTCCCGCTGAAGGCACCACCCCCGTGGCTTCCCACCCCCCCGTACGTGTCGACGATGATCTTGCGCCCGGTGATACCGGCGTCCCCGTGGGGCCCGCCCGTCACGAAACGACCCGTCGGGTTGATGTGGTGCTCGACCCTCGATTCGTCGTACAGGTCAGCCGGCATTACCGGCCGGATGACGTTCTCGATGATGGCAGTCTTGAGGTCATCGAGAGCGATGTCCGGATCGTGCTGCGTGGACACGACCACCGTGCGAATCCGCTCCGGAGCGTGCGCACCGTATTCTACGGTCACCTGCGCCTTGCCGTCCGGGCGCAGCCAGGGAACCGTGCCGTCCTTCCGAACCTCCGACAGCCTGCGAGTCAGACCATGGGCCAGCGAGATGGGCAGCGGCATCATCGCTTCCGTCTCGCCAGATGCATAGCCGAACATCATTCCTTGATCGCCGGCTCCTCCCGTGTCGACACCCTGGCCGATGTCGGGAGACTGCTCGCCGATTGCAATGAGCACGGCGCAAGAACGGTAGCTGAAGCCGAAGTCCTCGCGGTCGTAGCCGATCTCCCGGATCGTCTCTCGTGCAATCTCGGCGTACCGAACCGCGTGAACGCTGGTGATCTCACCGGCCAGGACCACCAGGCCCGTCGACACGAGCGTCTCGCACGCGACCCTCGCGTCCGGGTCTTCGGCCAGAACCGCATCAAGCACGGCGTCCGAGATCTGGTCCGCTACCTTGTCCGGGTGTCCCTCTGTGACGGACTCCGATGTAAACAGATGATGGCTTTCGGGTACCACGTATTGCCCATCCTTCCTATGATCTGTGCCAGGCGGCCGGAAGCTACCCGGCACCTATTCCTCTGACAACCCGACAGATGCCTGCTCGGCAAGGGCCCCACGATCGGCGAGGTAACTTCGGACCGGCCCCCTGATATCTTCCCCGCTTTCCGCACGATCGAGCTGCCCCACCAGCCTCTTGAGATCCTTCGTCGAGACGTGGCGGATGATCTCCCGAATCTCGGGAAGTCCCGTCAGCGCAACACTGAACTTCCTGTATCCAAGGCCCAGCAGAACTGCGACGCCGATCGGGTCACCGGCAAGCTCACCGCAGACACTGAGATCGATCGAATGCCGGGCACTCTGCTCGGCGACCCGCCTGTACATCCGGACCAGTGCCGGATGAAGTGGATCATACAGCTTGCTCAGCTTCGCATTTCCTCGATCGACAGCCAGGACGTACTGCGTGAGGTCGTTGGTCCCCAGACTCACGAAGTCGACGTAGGGTGCGAACAGATCCAGCGTCTCCACGGCCGCCGGCGTCTCGACCATCAATCCGAGTGGTATGCGGGTACCCCCGTCCACCATGCCCAGGGATGCGTACACCTCCATTAACAGGTCACGAGTTCTCTTCAGCTCGTCCACTGTGGTCACGAACGGAATCAAAAGGCGCAGGTTCCCGGCTTCCGCGGCGCGGGCCGCCGCTCTCAACTGGTTGACGAACAGGTCCGGCATATCCAGGCAGATCCGGATCGCTCTCCAGCCCAGGTACGGGTTGTCTTCCGGGGGAAGTGCCAGGAAGAGCGGAAACTTGTCACCTCCAATGTCGAACGTCCTCAGGGTCACCTCGCGTCCGGGAAATGCTTCCAGAACGGTCCGGTAGGCATTGTACTGATCCTCCTCGTCCGGAACCTCTCGTCTTCCGATCACCAGGAACTCGGATCGGAAGAGCCCGACCCCGTCTGCCCCGAGACGGACGGCCTCCTGTACCTCGTGCGGAAGATCAAGATTCGCCTGAACGGTGGTATGAACGCCGTCAACAGTCTCGGTGGGCCGCCCGGCCAGCTTCTGGAGCATCTCGCGCCGGTGACTTGCCTGTGCGACCGCCCGGTGGAAGCCCTCGACCTCCTGCGGGCTCGGGTTGACGCGGATCTCGCCGGTCCGGCCATCCACCAGTAGCCGGCTATCCTGTTCGATCGACTGAAGTTGAGATCCTACCGCGAGGACGACGGGAATGCCCAGGGCACGTGCGAGTATCACACCGTGGGCGCCCCGGGATCCGCCCGACAGCACCACGGCCAGTATGTGCTCTGGATCGAGGCGGGCCGCCATGCTGGGCGGCAGCTCGGCACCGACGAGAACCGAGGGCTCTTCTCCCTCTACAACCAGATCAGACGGATCGCTGTGACCGAGAAGGTGCGACAGGACGCGCACCCGAACATCATGCAGGTCCGCCAGCCTGTCCACGAGCATGGCGTGGGCGGCCTCCTGCATGCGGATGCGCATTTCCATGACCTGCCATTCGAAGGCCCTCTCGGCGCAGATGTAATTGTCGCGTATGTAGCGAAGTGTCCCCTGAACCACATCAGGGTCCTCGATCATCATGGCCTGCGACTCGAAGACCTTACCCTCGAACGTGCCGATTCGACGAGTCGTCTCGGCCTGCAGGTGGCCGACGTATTCCAGCGCATGGGCCCTGGCCTGGCCGAATCGTTCCACCTCGTCCTCGACCTCTTCCGGCCGAATCGTGCGATGCGGCACGAGAGGGATGTCCCAATCGATCCAGCGGACCGGACCCAGTGCTCGCCCTGCGGAGGCTCCCACGCCTTCCAGGAATCGCGACATGTCAGTCCTCGATCTCATAGTCGGATTCGGATTCCCCGAAACGTCCACGGACGAGCGCTGCCAGTGCCTCGACAGCCTCACGCGCGTCTTCTCCCACGGCTTTGATCGTGACGTCCGAACCGCATTCCGCTGCCAGCATCATCACCCCCATGATGCTCTTACCGTTAACCTCCAGCCCGTCCTTCTCGACCGTCACGCTGGCAGAGTACGTCGACGACAGCTTGACGAACTCGGCCGCCGGCCGCGCGTGCAGGCCGTAGCGGTTGAGAATCGTGACAACCCGTCCGTCTCTCGTGTCATCGCCGCTCATGTCCCTCCAAATCGCATTCTCGTTCAACGCTCAGCCCAGCAGACCGCCCACGAACCACAGCACTGCCGCCAACATCAACAAGACCGCCGCCATATGGCCTCCCTGGCGCGGAAAGCGGAACGCCGCAAGTGCGGTGACACTGCCTAGACCCAACACCGCGATCGAGGAGACAGCCGCGACGTGTCCCGCCATGAGGCGCGCGGCGAGCAAAACTGCCACGACCCCCATGAGCAGAAGGTTCAGCGGCCAAAGGCGACCGGACCAACGCTCGAGCCACACCCCCTTCAGAAGACGCCCGACCGACAGGCCGGCCTCCCAGCCCGTCAGGAAGGCCCAGGTTCGGATGAGGAAGTGGCCCGCATTGTACAGAACGAGAAAGATGGCTGCGCTCCATATGGGTCCAGCACCGAGAACGAATGCGAGAATCCCGACGAGCAGGCACGCGGGCCTCCACTGCGCCCACACAGCCCGGTCCCCCACCGTCCCCAACGGTCCTCTCAGGGCCGTTCTGAACTTCTCTATCTTCTCCGGATCCGTCCCGTCCTGCTCGAGCCGACCAAGCGCGCTGACTGCCATCGCGCACAAATACGGGTGACCGTTGAATGCCCCCATGCTCCGCTCGACTGCCTCACGCAACCGGACGGGATCTCCCGCGTAGATACGCCTCAGAAGTGGGAGCATCGCGTAGGCGATTCCGGTCCCGACGAGCGTGCTGTAGTTCCAGGATCCCTGGACCGCGAACGTACGGGCCCACGCAGCCAGCCGGTCCGACCGGAGCGGCATCATGAGAGCCCTCCCAGCATCAGCAGCGCAGCCGCCCCCGCACCCACCAGCAGCAGCGGCCATCCACGGATCCCGAATGCCGACACTCTCGCCGCCGAACCGGCTGAAGCAGCGATGCCGAGCACCAGGGCCACGAGGGCATACCCCCCAACGGCAGATGCGCCGGTCCCGACCGCTAGTGAGGTGGCGAGCACCGCCGGGATCAAGAACGAAGCCACGAGCACGCCACCTCTGAGAGCGTCCAGGCCGATCGCCACCCGATGACGCTGTTCGAGCAGGCCCGGATCCGCTGCGAGCTCGAAGACCGGACTCATGATGCGCTCATTGAGACGCCTTCGGACGTGAACCGTCACGGCTCCGATCCACCCAAGAGCCCATCCGATCACCAGCGCAAGCAGCAGCGCGCCAACCGCCCGGCCTCCGGCTGCGGCGAACGCGGCTCCCGCGACCAACCCCGCTGGTCCCGTATCGGGATAGCGCGAAGCTCCCAGCGGCGGATGACGCATGGCATACAGTTCGAGCACTGCCCCGACCAGCATGCCGGCCGCCGGGTTTCCGAGAAGCCATCCGCCGATCGTTGCCGACACCAGTGGTCGTGAGATCATCACCTGAGGCCACGACACGGCATCCATGCCTACCGCCGATCCGGCGGCGACGGCCAGAATCCACGTGCCAGGACCCAGATACAGCTCAGTCCACGACATCGACCAGATCCCGCAGCTCGACCTCACGTCCGGCAGGTAGATCACGAGCCGTGACGCGGGATGCTGTCTCCGCGATGACTTTCAGATCCTCCTCCTCCGTGCGGGTAAGACATACGTACGTCAGCACCCGCCGGCGCCCTTCCGACGCGTGCAATCCGCCAAGATTGATCCGCCGACCTGCCAGGAGACCGGCTTCGGCCAGGGCTCGCATTTCTCCAGTTCCCCGCGTGAGCAACGCCCCTCGACCGGGCCGGGCATCGAGGTCCTCGAAGCTCTCGATGGCCTGCGAGACAGACACGAAGTCGGCCGTCGTCCGCTCCGGAAGCCCAGCACTGTACAGATCCTGCTCCCAGTCGCTTTCGGCAAGGCCATCGCCCACGACCACGTAGTAATTGATGCCGAGCCGCATTCCCCAACCAACGATCACCTGCCCGTGAAGCAGGCGCTCGTCGATACGGAACAGTACCAGGGTCATTACGGAGAATCCGGGAGGAACGCCGAGGTTCCGGCGTGTCCCTTCTCGATCAGACGATCGGAAAGCTCCATCAGCTCCATGTCGCTGTGGAACATGAAGTCCAACAGTATGGCCAGGCTGACCCCGCAGATGACGGACACATCCGCGCCCTCTCGGGCGGCCGACCGGGCCGCATGGGCGCAGCTACCGCTGACGAGGTCCACGAAGACGATAGCCGGTCCGCGGCCAACCGCTTCACGTATCCGACTCGAGAGTTCCGCGGGCGAGCGCTCCACGTTCGAGATCGGCACCAGTGCCCCCGAGACACCAGCGATACCCTCCGCCGTCTCGACGAGGCATCGAGCCAGGTCTCCGTGCGCGACCACGACTCCCCGGACCTCACTCATAGTCCTCCTCGAGGTAATCCCGCACCGGCTGCATCAGGAGGCGCATGTTCTGCTCGAAGAGCCGAGCGCTGTCGATCCCCGCGTATCGCAGGAGGTGGTTCATCGCGACCACCTCGCTGATGACCGTGATGTTCTTCCCGGGATTCAGTGGAATGACGACTTTCGGTATGGACGTGCCCAGAATCTCCGTCGTCTCCCGCTCGAGACCCGTCCGGTCGTAGCTGGAGCTGGACCGCCAATGCTCGAGCTGCACGACTACCTCGATCCGCTTCTGCTGTCGAACGGCGCGGACCCCGAAGAGTGCTCGCACGTCGATGATGCCGATGCCGCGGATCTCCATATGGTGCTGCTGGTGCTCGTGGGCGTGTCCGATCAGGACGTCGAAGCCCCTCCGGTGCACCAGCACCACATCGTCCGCCACGAGCCTGTGACCACGCTCGACCAGGTCGAGGACACACTCGCTCTTGCCGATGCCGCTGGCTCCGACGAATAGAAGCCCGACTCCGTAGACGTCGGTCAGAGAGCCGTGGATCGCCGTGGAGGGTGCGAATTCCTCTTCCAGGAATGGCTTGATGCGACGGTAGAACTCGCCCGTCTTGAGGTTCGACTTGATCACGGGGATCCCACGGTCCTCGGCTAGCTGCAGCAACTCTGTCGGAGCGTCCAATCCTTTCGTCACGAACACGACCGGGATGTCGAAGTTGAGGAACTTCTCGAGCACCTCCCGTCTCTTGCTTTCCTCGAGCGACCGGAGGAACATGATCTCGGTTTCGCCCAGTACCTGCATGCGGTGATGCGGGAACCGGTCGGTAAACCCTGCCAGCACCAATCCCGGACTCGAGATGTCCGCACTGTTGATCTCACCCGACATTCCCGCCTCACCCGCCAGGAGAGTGAGGTCGAGGCTCTTCTGCCGATGCTCCAGGATATCTGAGATCTGGAGAATGCTCACGACTCCATCTCTTCCGGCACGCTGGAGGGAAGCTCAACCCCACCCTTGCGATCACGAACCCGCTCACGACTCTTCTTCAGCTGGCGCGACAGCTTCTCGTATACCTTGTCCACCGCCGTCCGGAATTCCGGCGCCTCGGCTCGGGCATGGACCATGGCGCCGCGGCGCACGCTGACATTTGCCTCCACCATGCAGCGATTCTTCTCTTCCGACAGCGTCACATCAATGCGAGAAACGCTCTCGTCGAAACGTGCGAGGCGCCCGAACCGCTCCTCCATGTGCTCTCTCAAGCTCTCCGCGAGCGCCACGTTCCTACCCGAAATGATGATCTGCATCCCGTGCCTCCTCTAGCGTGATGCTGCCCTGCTCAAGATATCCTCGACTTCGTCCGAAGTCGCCTCCCAGGTAAATCGAGCCGCGTGCCGTTCGGCGCTGGCTCCGAATTCCTCTCTCAACCTCTCGTCTTCCACGAGTCGCCTGAGCGCCGCGGACCATTCCGTCACGTTGTCGTGCGGCACCAGGAACCCGGTCACGCCGTCCCTGACCGACTCACGCAGACCCGGCGAATCACTCGCCACAGACGGGGTTCCGCAAGCCGCGGCCTCTACATTCGTGATCCCCCAGCCCTCTTTGGGTGACGGATAGACGTTTGCCCACGCCGACCGCAGGATTCGGACCTTCTGATCCTCCGAGACGAATCCTGGAAAAGCCACCTGTCCCCCGAGATCCAGATCTTGGGCCAGGCGCTCGAGCCGGTGCCGGTCATCCCCCTGGCCGACGACGAGGAACCTCACGGTCAGTCCCTCGCGCCGAAGTCGATCCAGCGCCCGCAGGACGATGTCGATTCCCTTGTACCGACGGAGGCGGCCCACGTACGCGATCGTAGGCGTGGCGGCGCGATCAGCGTCCGGATCGGGTCGAAACACCGAGTGATCGATTCCCGGGTAGCTGACGTGAATGCGATCTCGCGAGAAGCCGCGGTGCTCCAAATCCTCGGCTGTGCTGTCCGAGATGACAACCACTTCACTCCCCCTGTACACGACGGGCATCAGGCGCTCAGCCGCCCATACAGTAGCAGCGACGTGGAATCTCTCCTGCTGAAACGCGGTCGATCCGAACAGATGGGGAACCAGTCCCACGACAGGCGTGTCCATCCAGAAGGGTGTAAACAGGGGTAACTTGTTGATGTCCTCGACGACGACGTCAAAGACGCCCCCGGCCGCTACGATGGACCGGTACCCCCGTCGTACGTGCAGCGGAAACGTGTACCGAGTGCCGGTCCGGACCACGCGCATCCCGTCAACGATCTCCTCCCCGCGCGCCGACTCCCAGCCCGAGACGAGCAGCGACACGTCATGCCCCCGCGCCGCCAGTCGCCCGAAGATCTGGTGGAGATGCACTTCCGCGCCCCCCGCCTCCGGGTTGAGTCTGTCCTGCCAGTTCACGACCAGAATGCGCACGATGGAGTCCGGCCGGTTCAGGAATTGGTAATTTCGCGCCCCACGGCATCCAGCACGCCGTTCACAAACCCCGGGCTGTCGTCGCTGCCGTAATGCTCCGCGAGGCGGATCGCCTCATGGATCGCGACGCGTACGGGGACATCGTCGATCGTCAGTATCTCGACCGTTCCTATGCGGAGGATGTTGCGATCGATCGCTGACAGGCGGCCCAGCCGCCAGTTAGGCATGCAAGCCTCGATACGGCTGTCGCATTCAGGAAGTTGCTCATCCAGAGCTTTGATCAGACGGTCGATGTAGGGTCGGTACCGTGCGCTCACACGTCGCCCGCCCAGGGCCTGGCGGGCCCAATCACGAATGGGACCTTCACCCGTCATGTCCCAACCGTACAGGACCTGCAGCACCCAGCTGCGAGCCCTGGATCGCGGGTTGACGGGCTTCATTTCAGGCGGGCTGCCAGATCGCACATTTCGAGCACCGCGAGGGCCGTCTCCTCGCCCTTGTTCCCTTTTGCGCCTCCAGCTCTCGCCATCGCCTGCTCCCCGTCCTCCGTCGTCAGCAGGCCGAAACCGACGGGTACTCCCGTTTCACGTGCGAGAGCCTCGAGACCCACGGTCGCCCCCATGGAGACGTACTCGAAGTGCGGCGTTTCGCCGCGGATGACGCAGCCCAGGGCGAGGACTCCGTCGCAATGGCCACGCGTGATTGCCAGACGCGCCCCGAGGGTCAGCTCCCATGCACCGGGAACGCGCACCACATCGATGTTCTCGGGATCGACATCGTGCGCCTCGAGACACTGGCGGGCGCCTTCCTCGAGCCGCCGCGTGATCGGCTCGTTGAATCGGCTCACCACGAGGCAGACCCTGAGATCCCGCCTCTCGGTTGAGCCCTCTCGGTCGCTCATCAGGATCCGAGCAGGTGGCCCAGCTTTTTCCGCTTGACCTCGAGGTACTCGTGATTGAGATCGGTCGGCGTAACCTCCAGCGGGACCCGGTCGGTGATCTGCAGACCGAATCCCTCCAGGCCCGTGAGCTTCTTCGGGTTGTTTGTCATCGCTCTGATCTTCTCGAGTCCCAGGTCGAGGAGAATCTGAGCCCCGATTCCGTAGTTGCGCAGATCCGCCGGGAAACCCAGCATCTCGTTCGCCTCTACGGTATCGTGTCCCCGGTCCTGAAGCTCATACGCCCGCAGCTTGTTGAGCAGGCCGATCCCTCGCCCTTCCTGGTCGAGATAGACGATCACTCCACGGCCCTCCTCCGCGATTCGACACATCGCCGCCTGAAGCTGTCCACCACAATCGCACCGACCTGAGTGGAACACGTCTCCCGTCAGACACTTGGAGTGGACTCTCACCAGCACGTCATCGAATCCCGCTACTTCACCGCAAACGAGGGCGATGTGCTCCCTGTCGTCCACGAGATTCGAATAGCCGACCACCCGGAATTCCCCGTATGGAGTCGGAAGCGCCGCCTCGGCAACCCGGCTCACGAGACGCTCGTTCTTGAGGCGAAAAGCGACGATCTGCGCAACGGTGATGAACGGCATGTCGTGTTGGGTCGAGAACTTCTCCAGCTCGGGCCGCCGGGCCATTGTCCCGTCGTCGTTCAGGATCTCGCAGATCACTCCGGCCGGGGCCAGGCCCGCGAGTCGTGCCAGGTCCATCGAAGCCTCCGTCTGTCCGACCCTCTGAAGGACCCCACCCACCTTCGCTCGCAGAGGAAATACGTGGCCCGGTCGAATGAAGTCGGACGGCTTCGAGCTCGGATTGACCGCCATCTGGATGGTGCACGCCCGATCGCTGGCGGAAATGCCCGTAGACACGCCCATCTCCGCAGTCGCGTCGATGGATACGGTGAACGCCGTACCGTTCGGGTCCTGCCCGCGACCGTCGGACATCAGCGGCAGGTCGAGGCGATCCGCAATCTCCGGAGCGAGTGTCAGACAGATGAGTCCCCGCCCGTGAGTCGCCATGAAGTTGATCATCTCCGGTGTGACGTGTTCGGCAGCACACACCAGGTCTCCCTCGTTCTCCCTGTCTTCGTCATCGGCCACGATCACGAGACCGCCTGACCTGATGACTTCTATGGCTTCACGTACTATTCGGTCTTCGGAGGACACCACCGTCCGACCCCTCTCTATCTGTGCGTCAGGCCGCATCGACTTCGCGGTACGGTCGCAGTAACTGGTCCACATACTTACCTACGAGGTCTGCTTCGAGGTTGACGAGCGAACCCGACTCAAGCCGACCCACGTTGGTGTGACTCAATGTATACGGAATGATCGCCACTTCCGCGACGTCCTGAAAGAGCCGATTCACCGTAAGGCTGATACCGTCGAGGGCGATCGACCCGTACAGCACCGTGAGCCTCGCTATTTCCGCCGGCATGCGAAAACGCAGGAACACGGTTTCCCCTGCCTTCTCGACCTCTGTGATCTCGCCGACTCCGTCGACGTGGCCCTGAACGAGATGTCCGCCCATCGGCTCGCCGGCGCGGATGGCCCGTTCCAGATTGACCTCGCGGCCCGGAGTGAACTCACCCAACGTCGTACGCGAGAGCGTAGTGCGAATCGACTCGAAGGTGAACTCCTCGCCCGCTGCGTCAAATACCGTGTGGCAGACTCCGTCGATGGCCAGGCTGTCGCCCCCGCTGAGCAATTCGGCCAGCTCGGGCGCCGACATAAAAAAACGAATGCCCTTGTCGAACTCCTCTCGCCCCGCGACGCGTCCCACCGTTTCCACAAGTCCAGTAAACATCATGCGGCCTCTCTGAGCGCTTCACGCGCCTGCAAGTCCTCCAGCTCGAGAAGCACATCCCGCCCCAGCCTGTCGTGATGCACGACCCGCCAGTCGTCGGGGTCCGTTCTCGTGCCTTCCGCGAACGCCGGCACTCCCTGCGGACCGAGAATGACCGGAGCATAGATCAGATACTGCCTTCGCGCGTGACATGCGCCGAGGAGGGCCGCGGCGAGTGTTCCTCCACCCTCCGCCAGAACGGAACGTATTCCCCTCGCCTGCAGCTCGCGCAGCACAGAATCCAGGTCGAGTCGGGTTCCGTCGGCTCTCACCTTGGCGACCATGGCCCCCCGAACCTCCAGAGCCCTGCGCCGGGCGTCTTCGCAATCCTCCCTACACAGAACCAGTAGGGGCGCTTGTTCAGTGCTGCTCACGAGCCGGCCTGCGGGATCGAGCTCGAGGCGCGGATCGAGCACAACTCGCACGGGTGGTACTCGGGGGCTCGAGTAATAGCGAACCGTGAGTAACGGGTCATCGATGACGGCTGTCCTGCCCCCCACCATGATGGCGTCGTGTCCGGCCCTGAGTCGATGAACGAATGACGCCGCCTCCGGCCCCGTGATGTCCGTACGCTCGCCCGGGCGGGCGGCGATCCGTCCATCCAGAGACAGGCCCAGCTTGAGGGATACCCAGGGCCCGCGGCCCAGACGGTCCCAGATGAAGGGACCGTTAAGGCGGGCCGCCTCTTCCGAACGCACGCCACCCACGACTTTGAGGCCGGCCGATTCCAACTCCCTGGCACCTCCGGCCGCGACGCGGTCTGGATCGGCGGTTCCATACACGACTCGCTCGATACCGGCCTCGAGGATCGAGCTCGTGCACGGAGGCATCTTCCCATGATGATTGCACGGTTCCAGGGTAACGTAGAGAGTCGATCCCGCGGCCGCTGCCCCCGCCTGCCGGATCGCCATGACCTCGGCGTGCTCTCCGCCGTACTCGGCATGGAACCCCTCTCCGACGATCGCTCCACCCCGCACGATCACGGCGCCCACCAGGGGATTTGGGGATACGCGTCCCCAGCCACCGTGGGCAATCTCCAGGGCGCGGTCCATGAACTCAGATTGTTGAGCCACTGCCACAGGGCGGGTCATGCAGGACTCTCCAGGCGCACCACGCCGGAACCGCCGAGGATCTCACCACACACGAATCCGGGCGTTCCTTCCGCTGCCACGCTGTCGAGGACTTCGTTGACAGATTCCGGCCGTACGATGGCTATCATGCCCACACCCATATTCAGCGTCTCGTACAGGTCGTCCCGACCGAGCCCGCTTTCACGCGCGAGAAGACCGAACACCGGCCCCGGGTCCCAACTGTCGATGTTCACTACCGCATCACAGTCTGATGGAAGGACCCGCGAGAGGTTGCCGGGAATTCCCCCGCCCGTGATGTGGGCCAGCGCTCGGATTCTGCCGGCACGGCAAGCGGGCGCAAGAGTCCGAAGGTACGAGATGTGTACTCGCAGCAGGACGTCAGCCACCGACTCTCCCGTGCCCGGAAACTCGTCCCCGACCCCCAGACCCATATGGTCGAACAGGATACCCCGGGCCAGACTGTAGCCGTTAGTGTGGAGCCCGGACGAGGGCAGCGCGACGAGCTGATCGCCGACCGCCAGCGACCCTCTCCCCGGTACGTCGAAGCTCACTCGGCCGACGATGAAGCCGGCAAGATCGTAGTCCTCAGGAGAGTACATGCCCGGCATTTCGGCGGTCTCTCCGCCAAGCAGGGCGCAACCGTTCTCCCGGCACCCGCGAGCGATTCCGGAGACCACATCGAACGCCACGTCCGTGTCCAGGCGACCGCATGCGAAATAGTCCATGAAAAACAGCGGCTCCGCGCCCTCGGTCAGGATGTCGTTGACGCAGTGGTTGACCAGATCTTCGCCGACAGTGTCGTGCCGGCCCGCCATCCTTGCGACGAGCACTTTTGTGCCTACCCCGTCGGCGCTTGCCACGAGCTCAGGATCACCCTCGAGTCGGATCCGGGCGCCAAACGAACCGAAGTTGCCGCTCACTTCGCCCGAGCGCGTCGAGGCGGCGAGGGCCGAGAGACGGTTCGTCAGGCTCTCGGCGGCACGAATGTCCACGCCGGCATCCGCATAGGTGAAGCGCACGTCCCCCGTCATCAACCCGTCTCTCTTTCAAGTCTCTCCGGAGCGGATATCCCCAGCAGCGTCAGGCCGGAGCGAAGGGTGACTTGTACCGCCCGAGCCAACGCGAGGCGCGCCGGCCGGCTGGGACCGTCGGCCAGCAGCCTGCGCTCCGGGTCGAGATTCCCCTCGTGATACCACCCGTTGACGGCTGCCGCCACTTCCTCGAGATAGTTGCATATCTGATACGGAGCCCTCGCCTGAGCCGCGGCCCTCACGCTCTCGGGAAACCGGAGTACCCTCATCAGCACCTGGCGCTCCGTACCGGAATCGAGATGAGCCAGGTCGGCATCCGTCGCGGCGATGGTCTCCGGATCTACATCTCCCCGGCGGAACACACTGCACATCCGTGCGTGAGCGTACTGCACCTTGTACACCGGATTCGCCTCCGATGTGTCCAGCGCAAGGTCGAGATCGAACGTCAGTGGAACCTCGGCACGCCGCATCAGGAAGAAGTAGCGCGCCACGTCGGGTCCAGTCTCCGCCACCAGATCGCGCAGGGTGACGAACTGACCGGTGCGCTTAGACATGCGGACCTCTTCGCCGTCCTGCATGACGGTCACGAGCTGGATGAGCAGCACCTCGAGGAAGTCCTCGTCCAGCCCCAGGGACGTGAGCGCCGCCTGCATTCGTGGCACGTGTCCGTGGTGATCAGCCCCCCACACGTCGATCGCCCGGTCGAACCCGCGAACTGCCTTGTCCAGATGGTACGCTATGTCGGAAACGAAGTACGTGTGCGAGCCGTCGCTCTTGACCAGGACCCTGTCCTTCTCGTCCCCGAGATCGGTCGTACGGAGCCACACGGCGCCCTCGTCGAGATAGGCAAGGCCGGACTCTCCGAGGCGGTCCAGTAGATCCGAAACCTCGCCGCCGCCGTACAGGGACGATTCATCAAACCACCGATCCATCCGGACGCCGAAGTCGACCAGGTCGGATTCCTGTTCCCCACGCAGCAGCGCGGCCGCGCGCTCCGACAGCAGACGTACGCGAGCGGGGCGCTCCATACCGCTAAGGTCCTGTCCGATCTTATCGGCCAGGTTCCGCGCGATATCGATGATATACGCTCCCTGATATCCGCGCTCGGGCATCTCGACTTGCTCTCCGCTCGCCTGCCGCATGCGAATATCAACCGACTCACCCATTAATTCGATCTGGCGTCCGGCGTCGTTGACGTAGAACTCACGTGTGACGTCGTGTCCCGTCCACTCGAGAAGCGAGGCCGTGGCATCTCCGATCGCAGCGCCCCGCCCATGCGCCACGTGGAGTGGCCCGGTCGGATTGGCCGACACGAATTCGACGTTGTAGCGCAGCGGATGCGCAGCCGTCGAACGGCCCCACTCCACGTCTTGTGACAATAGATCCCGCAGGCCATCCCATAGAACGCGGTCCGAGAGCCGGAAATTAAGGAATCCCGGCCCGGCGACGGAAACATCCGACACGCCGGCACGCTCACAATCGATCCGTTCGGCAAGGTCCGTCGCTATATCGTGCGGGCGGCGTCCCAGTCTTCCAGAAAGGACGAGAGCCGCATTGGACGAGTATTCGCCGTGCTTAGGATCGGCCGGGCGCTCGACGTGGGGTATGAAATCCTCCGCAGCACCGATAGCGATCGCGGCTTCCCTCACGGCTGCGGCGACAGCGCGCGCCGGAGAGCAGAGGACCTCAGTCCCCCCCATCGCCGCCGTCCTTGCTCCCCTTGCCCGACTTCGCCGCGCCGCCGTCCTTCTCGGCACTGGAATCCGCCTTGCCCGGAGCTGATCCCGACCCGCTCCTGTAGTCAGTAGCGTAGAAGCCCGGCCCCTTGAACACGAGACCGCCTCCACTGGAAATCAGGCGACGAACGAGCCCACCGCACTCCGGACATTCGGTTATCGGATCCTCATTGATGCCCTGGAACCGCTCAAAAGCCTGTCCACACTCACGACATTCGTATTCGTACGTCGGCATGCATTCCTCTTCCTGTGCCGCCCTGCCTCAGGAGGGCCGGTAACTGCCCCACAGCTCGCCCAAGCGAGCGCTGATTTCGCCCACGGTGGCCCTCACTTTGACCGCCTCGACCATGGCAGGCAGGACGTTGATTTCAGCCTGCGCCGCCGCCGTGACGTCGGCCAGCGCCTTCTCGACGGTGTCACCGTCCCGGCGCGCGCGAACCTCGTTCAGGCGCCGGCGCTGCGATTGCTGCAGTTCCTCGTAATCCGGAACGACGATCGGCACGTACGGCTCATTTTCCGCATAGACGTTGACGCCAACCACGCCTCGCTCGCCGCTCTCGAGCTCCAGCTGCCAGGCGTAGGCGGCCCGGTGGATTTCCTCGGTCATGAACGGTACGGCAGCTGCGGCCCCTCCAAGCTCCTCGATCCTCTCCAGATAAGTTCCTGCAAGCTCCTCGAGCCTCTCCGTGAGGCTCTCGACATAATAGGAGCCGCCCAGCGGATCGACCGTGTCGCGAACCCCGGATTCTTCAGCCAGAACCTGCTGGGTCCGCAGGGCGAGTCGCGCAGCCTCCGCACCCGGCAACGCAAGAGCCTCGTCATAGCTGTTCGTGTGCAAGGACTGCGTGCCCCCAAGGACGGCGGCCAGGGCCTGTACTGTTACGCGTACCACGTTGTTCAGAGGTTGCTGCGCCGTAAGCGTCGATCCACCCGTCTGGGTATGGAATCGCAATCGACAACTGAAATCGGACCCGCCGAACTCGTCACGCACGATGCGCGCCCACAACCGTCGTGCCGCCCGGAACTTGGCGACCTCTTCGAACAGGTTATTGTGGGCCGCGAAGAAGAAGCTCACACGTGGAGCGAACTGCTCGACCTCCAAGCCACGGTCCAGAGCCCGTCGAACGTACTCCTTCGCGTTGGCGAGCGTGAACGCCAGTTCCTGGGCTGCCGTGGCCCCCGCCTCCCTCATATGGTAGCCGCTGATCGAAGTACTGTTCCAGCGGGGCAACTCCTCCGAGCAGAAAGAGAATATGTCCGTGACGAGGCGGAGACTCGGCTCGACCGGGTAGATGTAGGTGCCGCGCGCGATGAATTCCTTCAGGATGTCGTTCTGGACCGTGCCCGCCAGGTTTCCTCTAGCAATCCCGCGCCCGTCAGCCACCGCTACGTACATTGCGAGCAGGATTCCCGCCGTGGAGTTGATCGTCATGGACGTGGAGACACGATCCAGCGGAATCTCCGCGAACAGGCGGTCCAGGTCGTCCAGCGTATCAACAGCGACTCCCACGCGTCCGACTTCTCCGTTCGCCCGTGGATCGTCGGAGTCCAGTCCCATCTGTGTGGGGAGATCGAACGCAACGGACAGCCCCGTCTGACCCGAATCCAGGAGATACCGGAACCGTTCGTTCGTCTCCTCTGCGGTGCCAAAGCCCGCATACTGCCGCATCGTCCATGGGCGGCCCCTGTACATGTCGGAGTGCACACCCCTCGTGAACGGCCACTCACCCGGAGCACCCGGAGCCGGGACGCCTTGGTTGACGACGTCCGCCGGCCCATACACGCGTTCGATCTCGATGCCCGAACTCGTCCGTCGCCCACGATCATGCGACATGGCTCACCTCTACTCGATCCGAAGAAGGACGGCGTCCCGCTCTACCGCCTGTCCCGCTGCGACTTCGACCGACACCACCGTGCCAACCGCGTCAGCCCGCAACTCGTTCTCCATCTTCATTGCCTCCATGACGATCAGGCCGTCTCCAGGCACCACCTCCTGCCCCTCCTCCACCTCGACTCGGACGATGAGTCCGGGCATCGGCGCCCGGACCTCCCTTCGAGTCTCGACAGGAGCCGCATGCGATGCCAGTTCCCGGATGTAGCGCCCCCTCTCGTCCTCGACTCTGACCTCAAACAGCCTGCCCTCCAACTCGATCACCCAGCCGTCGTTGCGACGCCTGGCGAACAGGCACAGCGACCTGCCGTCCATTCGCAGGTGCTGTCGATCCGAGCCCGGCAGCGTCGAGATGTCAGCATCGCTGACCTCTCCATCGATCCTCAAGCGTCCATCCTCGACCAGGATCTCCCGCATATCATCGCCAATGGTTGCGAAGTAACGAATCTCCTGTTCGCTCATCGTCTCCGCCTCTTCATCTTCAGCGCCGATCCAACCATACGATCGTCTCGACGTGTGCCGTCTGGGGGAAGGCGTCGAACGGTTGTACCTCGCTCACCTCCCAACCGCTCGCCAGCCTCGCCAGGTCCCTAGCCAGCGTGGCTGGATCACAGCTTACGTAGGCGAGAGACCTCGCCTCTCCCGATACCAGGGCCCGAGAGACCCGTCGCGACAACCCGGCCCGAGGTGGATTGACGACGACGAGGTCCGCCGGCAACAGAGACGCGATTCGCTGTTCGACCCGATCCGCCACGAAGGCGACCTCTGTGCCAACACTCGACGACGCCGCGATACCCGCGTCCACAGCGGCCCCCGAGACCTCGCATGCAGTAACGCTCGCGCCCTGGCCAGCCCAGCGGATCGCGCGCGCGCCGACTCCGGCGTAGAGATCGAGAATGTTCATCCCGTCCACGTTTCCGGCACGTTCATCCAACCACGCGTCCATCGCTGCCGACACTGTCCGGTTCACCTGAAGGAACACGTCTGCCGGCAAGTCAAAGTCGATGCCCTGCCACCGATCTTCCAGGGTCTTCTCCCCCGCCAGCTGTGCCAGGCTTCCATCCGCACGCACGTGATGACAGCCGATCAACCCGGGCACGCCCGACAGCAGCCCTTCGTACGCTGAAGGTTCGACGGCCGCGCCACCACGAATCAGGAGGTCCACTTCCCCCTCTGCCGATGCACGCAGGGTGATACGGATGTCCTCTCCCTGAGGCAGGATCGCAGCCGCCTCCCATAGCTCGCGGACTCCTTCCCAGGCCGCTGAGATGGCAGGCTCCGCAAGGAGGCACTTCGACACCTCCAGGACGGCGTCCGGCTCGTCAAGCCTGCGATAACCCACGACGGGCGTCTGTCCGCTTCTTCGAACCGAGAACGTTACCCGATTGCGGTAGAGGAACTCGCTCCCGGCAACGGCCAACTCGGGCACCCTGAGATCCATGCCGCCGATCCGGCGGAGCGCGTCCTCTACCAGTCCCCGCTTCACCCTCCTCTGCTCGCGCGGATCGAGATGCTGTACCTGGCAACCGCCGCACCGGTCGTACAGCGGGCATGGCGCCTGCCGCCAGCCACTTCCTCTCTCGAGGAAGCGTACCGCCCATCCCCTCGCCCACCGTGATCGCTCCTCCGCGATCGCGACGTCCGCGACATCGCCAGGGGCCGTCCGCGGGACGAACACTACCCTTCCCGACTCCTCCCTCCCGACTCCGCTGCCGCCCGCGGCGATGCGGTCCACAGAAACCCGAACCGTTCGCACCGGCGGCGAGGCGGCCGTGACCGTGGCCTCTTCACGCCAGGTTACCATCACGCCAGGTCCTCCGGCCGGAAGCGCCGACGCCATTCGCTCATTCCCACCTGCGATCCCGCGGGTGCGAGCGTGCCAACGTCCACGGAGATTCCGGATCCGCCCCGCCTGCCTCTGTGCTCCAGCAGCGTCGCCGCAACAGCCGCGGCTCGAGCGTGCCAATCGGCGCCTCCTGACTCAACCAACCCGGGATGACGCTCGAGGTACCGGACGGAGATGTCGCCCGCCCGGAAGTCCGGTTCGTCCATTACGGCGAGGTGGAACGGCTGAGTCGTACGCACACCCTCGATCTGGAGCTCGCGGAGGGCTCGACGCATCCGGAGAATCGCCTGGTCACGATCTGCAGCGTGCACGATCAGCTTGCCGAGGAGTGGGTCGTAGTGCAGTCCCACGTCGAAGTGCTCGACGATCCCTCCGTCCCAGCGCACGCCCGGGCCGCACGGCACTTGGAGCGAGGTGATCCTCCCGCTCGACGGCAGGAAACCATGGAACGGATCCTCACCGCTGATCCTGCATTCCAGTGAGTGCCCCACGGGCCAGTCGGCGTTGGGCTGGACGGAGAGTGGCTCTCCCGCTGCGACCCGCAACTGTTCCTGCACCAGGTCGACTCCGGTGACAAACTCGGTGACCGGATGCTCCACCTGTATCCTGGTGTTCATCTCCAGGAAGAAGAACTCACCATCCTGATACAGGAACTCGACCGTGCCAGCGCCGACGTAGCCAACCGCACGGGCCGCGGCCACCGCGACATGACCCATACGCGCCCGTAGATCGGCATCGACTGCTGGAGACGGGGACTCCTCGATCAGCTTCTGGTGACGTCGCTGGATCGAGCACTCCCGCTCGCCGAGATGGATCACGCATCCCTTCGAATCTGCAAGGACCTGGATCTCTATGTGCCGCGGATCCAACAGATACTTTTCAACGTACACTCGGGGGTCCCCAAACGACTGCCCGGCCTCGCGCCTCGCGGCTTCGAGTGCGCGCGGCAAATCCCCGGCAGCCTCGATCACTCTCATGCCCTTGCCACCACCACCGGCGACTGCCTTCAGCAGCACAGGCCAGCCGATCCGATCGCCCGCGGACACGGCCTGGGCCACATCGTCGAGGGATTCCGAGCCTGGAATCACCGGAACCCCGGCGTCGATCATCCGCCGGCGAGCCGCCGTCTTGTCACCCATCGCAGCGATAGCCGCCGCTGGCGGTCCTATGAAGACCAGGCCCTCCTCCTCCACGAGCCGAGCGAACTCCGCGTTCTCCGCCATGAAGCCGTAGCCCGGGTGGATGGCCTGTGCACCCGTCCGATGGGCCGCCTCGATGATCACGTCGGCCTGCAGATAGCTCTCAGTCGCCGGGGCCGGCCCGATCCGGATCGCTTCGCCCGCCACGAGTACGTGCGGGGAAAGCCGATCCGCGTCCGAATAAACCGCCACGGTGCGAACGCCCAGATCCTGGCACGCCCGAATCACGCGGACGGCGATCTCACCCCGGTTGGCTATCAGGACCTTATCAAACAAAGGGACGCCTCACAGCGGTATGTTGCCGTGCTTTCGGGGAGGGTTACGCTGCCGCTTGTTCTGTAGCGTCTCCAATCCCGAGATGAGGCGGGCGCGCGTTTCTCGCGGGTCGATCACATCGTCTAGAAAGCCACGTTTCGCGGCCAGGTACGGATGGGCGAAGGTCTCGCGGAACTCGCTCTCGAGCTCCGCGATCAGTGCCTCCCGATCCTCGGCATCGGCCAGCTCGCGACGGTAGAGGATCTCCACAGCGCCTCGCGGCCCCATCACCGCAAGCTCCGCCGTCGGCCACGCGAAGTTCAGGTCTCCCCGAATGTGCTTGGACGACATAACGTCGTAGGCACCACCGTATGCCTTGCGCGTGATCACCGTAAGCTTGGGCACCGTACTCTCGCAGTACGCATAGAGAAGCTTGGCTCCTTGCAGGATGATCCCGCCGTGTTCCTGCGCTACACCCGGCAGGAATCCCGGCACGTCCTCGAAGGTGACGATGGGAATATTGAACGCGTCGCAGAATCTTACGAAGCGGGCGCCCTTCCGGCTGGCGTCGATATCCAGCACGCCGGCGAGCACTGCCGGCTGATTCGCCAGTATACCGACGGGACGACTGCCTAACCGACCGAAGCCGACGATGATGTTC
>JAUVTH010000011.1 GCA_030601615.1 Gemmatimonadota bacterium | reverse complement strand
GTTGTTGATTCGCTTGTAGTGGTTGTACACGGCCACGGCGAGCGTTTTCTTCGCCAACTCCTGACCGATCACGTACTCGTCCAGTACGTCCTTGATTTCGCTTGGAGTCAGGACCTCAGCGATCTGACCCGTCGCTTCGCGATCTTCCTCCTCGGCGAGGATCTCGTTGCACAGCGAGATGCACTCGTTGCAAATGTAGACGTTGGGTCCCGAGATGAACTTCTTGACGCTGTCCTTCGACTTCCCGCAGAACGAGCAGCGTAAGTGCTTGTCACCAGCCATGCGCGAATCTCCTGACGACGTTCTCGGTCACTCCACGTGGGGCCCGTCCGCAGGGGCCTCCGTTGGCAACGCCTGCACCTCTCCTCCTGTTCCTTCAACCTTTTCCGGCCCGGATCCGCTCTTAGCACCCGGTGTCGCGGGCTCGATGATCCGATCGATGAGACCGTAATCTACTGCATCAGCGGGCGACATGTACCTGTCACGGTCCACGTCCTCTCCGATCTGCTCGATCGACTGCCCGGTGTGCTTGGCGAGAAGCTCGTTGAGCCGCTCGCGTGCGAACAGCACCTCCCTCGCCTGAATCTCGATGTCGGAGGCCGTGCCCTGGGAGCCGCCCGACGGCTGATGGATCATGATCCGCGAGTTGGGCAGCGCAGAACGCTTCCCGGGCGTTCCGGCGGCCAGGAGGAAAGCCCCCATCGACGCGGCCATCCCCATGCAGATCGTGGACACGGGCGCGCTGAGATACTGCATGGTGTCATAGATCGCCAGACCGTCGTAAACGCTTCCACCCGGGCAGTTGATATAGATGTTGATGTCACGATCCGGGTTGTCCGCCTGCAGGAACAGAAGCTGGGCGATGACCACGCTCGCGACGTCGTCGTTGATGGGCGTGCCGAGAAAAATGATGCGATCCATCAACAGTCTGGAGAAGATGTCGTAGCTCCGCTCGCCGCGGCTCGACCGCTCGATTACGTAAGGTGCGTATATAGGCATTTTCCCCCTTCGAATCGCCTTGTTTCGTCGTTCTCAGCTCATCCTACCCGACCGCGGGACATGGTTCCTGTGCCATGTCACTCGACCCCGGACTCCCCTTTCAGGTACTCGAACACCTTCTCTACAGCAAGATTCCGGCCCACGGCCTCCAGGCTGCCCTCGCGGGCCAACCGGCGCCGGAGCTCCGCCGTGGATACTCCCCGGCTCTCGGCGAGCCGTTCGATTTCCTCCCGCACCTCCGCATCCGACGCCTGGAAGCCCTCTCTCTCGGCGAGGTGGTCCAGGATCAGTTGCTCCTTGATGCGCGCCTCCGAAAGCGGCGCCAGCTCCTGGCGCGCCTCCCGGACCTTTTCGGGATCAGCCCCCTCCGGTGCCTGGATCACCTCGTCCAGATAGCGATCGATCAGGGCCTGTGGGACCGCGAATGCATTTGCGGCGATCAGGGCTTCCATCAGTTTGCCGCGGACACGACCCTCGGCCTCTTCCTCGTGGTGCCGAGCGAGGTCGGTGCGGATCGTCTCCTCGAGAGCGGCCACGTTCTCGAAGTCCCCGGCCGCGGCGGCGAGGGCGTCGTCGAGCTCCGGCAGCATCTGCTCCTCGACGCTATCCAGCTGGATGTGAAGCCGCCGGGTCTCCTCGCCTCCCTCGGCCTCGCCCTCCGTCGAGAACGCCACGGAGAACGAACCTGCTTCTCCCGGAGCCAGCTGCTTGATCGCTTCCTCAACATTCTCGAGCGCCTGGCCGGAACCCAGGACGAACTGATACGGTCGTGCCTCTCCCGTAGGCTTGGAGTCCGGGTCCGGAAGAGGCTCGATGGCGACGGATACACGTTCGCCGTCAACCGGGCTGCGCTCCACGGTGTTCCACGCCGCGTGCTCGGACCGGATCCCGTCCAGAACCTGCTGCACCTCTTCATCCGTAACGGGCGCGATCTCGCGCTCGACCTTGAATCCGCCGACACGATCGAGAGTGACGGACGGCATGATCTCGAACTCGGCCTGAAAGGTGAGTCGTTCTCCCGGCGCGTATTGGACGTTCGTGATCTGAGCGGCCCCGGCGGGCCGCAGTTCCGTCTCGTCGACCGCTTCGCGGTACGCCTCCTCGACGAGAACGCTGCGCACGTGCTCATCGAGGAAATCGCCGTATCGCTGTTCGAGGACGTCTACCGGGATCTTCCCCCGGCGAAATCCCTTGATTCGTACACGCTTTCCCAGCCGTTTCCGCTCGGCTGCCCGGGCGCGGCCCACCCTTCCGGGGGGGATCGTGATCGTAAGGCGCCGGGTCCATCCGTCTCCCACCTCGACAGCGACGTCGAGCTGACGGTCTCGGGTCTCTTCCATGGATGTATCTGCCGACATCAACTGATCCTCATTATTGTTGAACTGCTGGTCCGTCCGGCGGCCGATCACGACCGCATGACCTGTGCGTTCCCGATCCTCTGTTTCTCGTGCCTTCCAGACGGCTGTTGAAGCACTGCGGTGGGTCAACAGCCGTCTGGCGGATGCGAAAGGGGGGACTCGAACCCCCACGGCCCTCGGGCCACCAGCTCCTAAGGCTGGCGCGTCTACCGATTCCGCCACTTTCGCGCCGGCCGCCATGTCTGCCCTGTGCGGCCTGATATTCTAACCCATGCCCCGAATTCCGGCCAATCGTGAATGCGGGTCCGACACCTCTCCCTGTTCGCGCGTCGCCGCCCGCGGGATTTCGGCAACCAGCTTCATCTACTAAAGCGAAAGCGGCGCTCCCTGCCGAGAGAGCGCCGCTCCATGACGTCATCCGGGCCGGATGACGGCCGCTCAGTCCTTTACTTCGGTATCGCTACCGTGAGAGGTACCCGCTGTCCCGATTCCGGATTGAAGACGTCGATACCGACCACGTCGCCTGGTTCCATCGCTTCCACGGCCTCGCGGTAGTCGGTCACATCGCGGATCGGCGCTCGGTTGATCGACGTGATCACCGTGCCTCGGAGGTTGCCGAGCGATCGACGTGCGTATGGACCGTACTGGTCCGCTGACACGATGACCACCCCTTCCATGCTGCGTGGCAGATCGAGTGCCCTTCGAACCTCACGGGTGAGGTCCTCGACCTCGATGCCCAGCCGGTCGGAGCTTTCCGCCTCGACCAGTTGGGGTGCAGCCTGCCGGCTCAGATCGCCTGCGTCCATCAGTTCAACCTCGACGGTCTCGCGCTTCAGGTCATCCCGCCGCACGACGGTGACGGCCACGGTCTCGCCGGGCTCATGGCGCCTGATCTTCCGCTGCAGATCGGGCACGGACTCGACTCGTTCGCCCTCGACCTCCACGATCACGTCGCCTACGTGGATCCCGGCCCTGGCGGCGGCCATGCCCTCGTTGACGCCCATGACCTTCGCGCCCGCGACCTCGTCGAGCTCGTAGTACCGGGCCTCGGTGTCATCCACGGCCTGGATCGAAACGCCCAGCAGGGCCCGCCGGACCTCACCGTACTCGACCAGGTCGTCGATCACTTCCTGCACCAGGTCGATCGGCACGGCAAAACCGTATCCCTGGTATGAGCCGGTGTTGGAGGCAATCGCTGAATTCACACCGATCACCTCTCCGCGGATGTTGACGAGAGGTCCGCCGGAGTTGCCGGGATTGATCACAGCATCGGTCTGGATGAAGTCCTCGATCGCGAGGTTGTCCTCGTTCCGATTTGCGAACGCCTCGATGATGTTGATGTTCCTCCCCTTGGCACTCACGATTCCGGCGGTGACCGTGGTCAGGAGCGGTCCACCGACCCCACGGAAGCCGGGACTGCCGATCGCCAGGACCCATTCGCCGACCCGTGTAGCGTCGCTCGAGCCGAGGGTGACCGGCGTCAGGTTATCCGCGTCCAGCTTCAGCAGCGCCACGTCCGTGGTTGGGTCCCGCCCCACGAGCCGGGCAGTGAACTCCCGGCGGTCGCTGAGCTGGATGTTGATCTGATCGGCGCCTTCGACGACGTGATTGTTGGTCACGATGTACCCGTCTTCGCTCACGATGAAGCCGGATCCGCTGCCTCTGACTCTCTGGGGAGCCTGCTGCTGGCGAAAGAAATCCTCGAACGCCGGGGGGAGCGCTCCGCCTTCGCGGCTATGCTCTGGGATGGTTCGCTCCACGAAGATCGTGACGACGGCGGGGGTGACTCGCTCGGCGATCTCGGAGAAGCCAGCCTGTGGGAGGAAACCGTCCTCCACGGGCACGGGCTCCACGACCTGTATGTTGAGGGGCGGGTTGTCGGCTATCCGCGCCAGGCCCGCTGGTGTCAGGTCCAACCGTGCTGCAATGCCGAGGCCTACGGCGAACGCGACCACGGCGGTAATGAGGAGGTTCAGCTTGGTCCGCAACGCATCGTTCATCGTTTTTCTGTCGCCTTTCCATTCGTGCGACGGCGGGTCACCGACCCGACCGATGTCTACTTGCATGCTCCCTACTATCGCCCTGGAGCGTCTCCGGTTCCACCCGTACCCGAGATCGGGCACTTCCCGGCGGTTGCCCAACTTGAGACGTACGAGCCGGGTAACGGGTTGCCCTCCATCCGCCGGGATGAAAGACGGCGCCCTCGCTGCGGGGACGCCGTCTTTCCAACCTCGTCCGGAACCTGGACTTACTTCTCCTCCGACTCGTCTACGATCTCGTAGTCGGCCTCGACGACGTCTTCGTCACCGGCCGCTTCGCCCTGCTCCGCCTCGCCGGCATCGGCCGACTGCTCGAAGTCGGACTCGGCCCCGGCCTGGTCCCCCATTCCGGCCTTCGAATAGATCTGCTGCGCCAGGGCCTGAACGGCCTGCTGGATCTCCTCCGTGGCGGCTGTGATCTCGGCCGTATCGTCCTGCTTGAGCGCCTGCCTGCCGCGCTCGAGCTTGGCCTCCACGTCCGTCTTGCCTTCCTCGTCCACCGAGTCCTTCCAGTCTTCCAGGTTCTTCTCCGTCTGGTAGATCAGGGAGTCGAGGCGGTTCCGCGCCTCCGCCTTCTCTCGCCTGTCCTTGTCTTCGGACGCATGCGCTTCGGCGTCGTTCATCATCTGCTCGATCTCGGAGTCCGAAAGGCCGGATGAAGCCTCGATCCGGATCTTCTGCTCCTTGCCCGTCGCTCGATCCTTGGCGCTGACGTGCAGGATTCCGTTGGCGTCGATGTCGAACGCGACCTCGACCTGCGGCACGCCGCGCGCCGCCGGCGGGATGCCCGTCAACTGAAACCGACCGATCGTCTTGTTGTCCAGCGCCATCGGTCGTTCGCCCTGCAGGACGTGAATGTCCACCGTCGGCTGGCTGTCTTCGGCCGTCGAGAAGATCTCGCTCTTCTTGGTCGGGATCGTCGTGTTCCGGCCGATCAGTGTCGTCATCACTCCGCCCAGCGTCTCTATCCCGAGCGACAGGGGCGTCACGTCCAGTAGCAGCACGTCCGTGACGTCCCCGGCGAGCACGCCGCCTTGAATCGCGGCCCCGATGCCCACCACCTCGTCCGGGTTCACGCCCTTGTGTGGCTCCTTGCCGAAGAAGTCGCGCACCTTGTCCTGGATCTTCGGAATCCGGGTGGAACCTCCCACCAGGATGACCTCGTCGATTTCCGACGGATCGAGGCCGGCGTCGGCCAGTGCCTTTTTCATCGGCTCCATGGTCCGCTCGATCAGATCGTCCACCATCTGCTCGAACTTCGACCGCGAGAGCGACACATTCAGGTGCTTCGGACCGCTCTGGTCGGCGGTGATGAACGGAAGGTTGATGTCCGTCTGCGACGTGCTCGACAGTTCGCACTTCGCCTTCTCGGCCGCCTCCTTGAGTCGCTGCAGGGCCATCGGGTCCTGCGACAGGTCAATCCCCTGATCCTTTTTGAACTCGGAGACGAGCCAGTCGATGATGCGCTGGTCGAAGTCGTCCCCGCCCAGGTGCGTGTCGCCGTTCGTGGCCTTCACCTCGAACACCCCGTCTCCGAGCTCGAGGACCGAGATGTCGTACGTGCCGCCACCGAGGTCGAACACGGCGATCTTCTCCTCGGACTTCTTGTCGAGGCCGTACGCCAGCGCTGCGGCCGTGGGCTCGTTGATGATTCGCAGGACTTCAAGTCCCGCGATCTTCCCCGCGTCCTTCGTGGCCCGACGCTGCGCGTCGTTGAAGTATGCCGGCACCGTGATGACGGCCTGGGTGACATCGGTGCCCAGGTAGTCCTCCGCCGTCTGCTTCATCTTCTGGAGGATCATCGCCGAGAGCTCGGGCGGCGTGAACGTCTTGCCCGCGTTCGGGACCTTGACCTGCACCCGATCCTGCGCATCGCACTCGATCTCGTACGGCACGAGCTTGCGCTCCGATTTCACCTCCGAGCACTTGCGGCCCACGAAGCGCTTGATCGAGAAGATCGTGTTGCTCGGGTTGGTGACGGCCTGGCGCTTCGCCACCTGCCCCACGAGCCGCTCGTTGTCCTTCGTGTAGGCGACGACGGACGGTGTGGTACGAGTGCCCTCGGCGTTCGGGATGACGACAGGGTCTCCACCCTCCATGACGGAGACCACCGAGTTCGTCGTTCCGAGGTCGATTCCTATGACTTTGCCCATTTCGTTTCCCTTTCCTGTCTGATCAGACGGCCACGCCCGTCGAGTGTTGAGTCGGGGGCACGCCCGCCCCGGCCCGCTTGGGGACCGGTGCTTTCGTCAGTCGGGCGGAGGAAGTGCAAACGATGTGCCGGACTCAGAGGTCGCATACGGCCCGATTCGAGCCATTTCCCCGACATTCTGACACCGCCGGGCCGGCCGCGTGTCAAAACGGCAGGAACCCGGCCCATGCCAACATGGCGGATCGGGATCGTCGTCGTCGCAATGCCACGTTGCGCTGTCCCAGACCCGCGCCTACCGTGGGGCCATGTTTCCGCTCAGAGATGAGAATCCCACCGAGCTCGTTCCCTTTGTCACGTTCCTGATCATCACGGTGAACGTGGCGGTCTGGCTGTTCGTTCAGGGAGCAGGCGCGGATCCGGCGTTCCTGGGATCGCTTTGCCAGTACGGAGCCATCCCCGGAGAGATTACGGGGGCGATTCCCGCCGGTTCGTCGGTCGAGCTCGGGCCGGGCGCCTCGTGCCGGGTCGGGGGACTGGGAGCCGGGACCCTGCTGACGTCGGTGTTCATGCATGGCGGCTGGATGCACCTGATCGGCAACATGTGGTTCCTCTGGGTATTCGGGAACAATATCGAAGACTCGATGGGGCACATCCGCTACGTGATCTTCTATCTACTGACGGGAGCATTGGCCGCGGGGGCGCACATCCTCACCGACCCCGGCAGTGCGATTCCCACGGTCGGAGCGTCGGGAGCGATCAGCGGCATCATGGGGGCCTACATAGTCCTGTATCCGAAGGTCCGGGTCCAGACGCTGATCATCCTGATCATCATCATTCGGGTGATCCCGCTGCCGGCCTGGGTGCTGCTGCTCTACTGGTTCTTCCTCCAGGTCATGGGGGGCAGCATGGCTCTCGGCGGTTCGGGTGGCACAGTGGCGTTCTGGGCCCACATCGGCGGGTTCGTAGCGGGAGCCGCTCTGGTTAAGCTGTTCGAGAAGCGGAAGCTGGTCGGAGCCAAACGCGCCGGCCGCGTACTCACGCGAGAGGAAATGGGAAGGTGGGATCCATGGTAGGCTGGAAACGGGTACTGCCGGGCGTGCTTGCGTTGATCATGACGCCGACGGCGGCGTGGGCTCTCCAGGAGGGTGGGTCAACGCTGGTGCAGACCGGGGCGATCGATGAGCCGTTCCTGTTCCGGCTGGGTCGCGGACTGCTCGCGCTCACCGTAATCCTGTTCGTCCTGTGGAGGTTCTCGCCGAAACGGAAGTCGATCGACTGGAGTCTCGTGGCGAAGGGCCTCGGGCTGCAGATCATCTTCGCTCTTCTCATCCTCAAGACCACGTGGGGGCGGGGCTTCTTCAGCGTCGTGAACGACGTGTTCATTGCCCTGATCAGCTATACGATGGCCGGAGCGCGTTTCGTCTTCGGCTCCCTGGTCGACTATTCCACTCCGGTCACAGGGGGCGATGGGGTCGTCGAGATCGCGAGCAACTTCGCCTTTGCGGTGCTGCCCACGATCATCTTCTTCTCCGCCCTGATGACGGTCCTATACTACCTGGGCGTGATGCAGCGGATCGTGAAGGTCGTCGCCTGGGTGATGCAGCGGACCCTGAAGACGAGCGGAGCCGAGACCACGTCGGCGGCCGGCAACATCTTCGTGGGGCAGACGGAGGCCCCGCTCCTGATCAAGCCCTTCGTCAAGAACATGACGATGTCCGAGCTCAACACGGTGATGACGGGAGGGTTCGCCACCGTGGCGGGCGGCGTAATGGCGGCCTACGTGGCCATGCTCGCCGGTTACTTCCCGTTGATTGCGGGACACCTGCTGGCGGCCAGCATCATGGCGGCTCCGGCCAGTATCGTCGTGAGCAAGATGCTGATGCCGGAGACCGAGGAGCCGGAGACGCGTGACAGCCTCGACTTCGATATCGAGCAGGACTCGGTCAACGTGATCGATGCCGCGGCAGGCGGTGCTTCGGACGGTATGCGCCTCGCGCTCAACGTCGGTGCCATGCTTATCGCGTTTCTGGCGCTGATCGCCTTGTTCAACGGACTTCTGGGCTGGAGCCTCGGGCTGATCAACATCGAGGGGATCACTCTCGAGCGGCTCCTCGGGTGGGCGTTCGCTCCGATCGCCTGGCTGATCGGCGTGCCGATGTCCGACGCCGCCGAGATCGGAACCCTGTTCGGCGTGAAGATGGTCGCCAACGAATTCGTGGCCTTCCAGATGCTGGCGGACGGGATTGCCGGTGGATCGACACTGTCTCCGAAATCGGTGATCATCGCCACGTACGCTCTGACCGGGTTCGCCAACTTTTCCTCTATCGCGATTCAGATCGGCGGAATCGGTGGGATAGCGCCGGAACGCCGACACGATCTGTCTCGCCTGGGACTGCGGGCCATGCTCGGCGGGACGGTCGCGACGTGGATGACGGCGATGCTTGCCGGGGTCCTGGCATGAGTGCCGCGGCCGGCGCCGCGGACCTGGCCGTCCGGGCGCAGGAGGCGGCGGAGGCGATCCGCGACCGCGTGGGAGATCTTCATCCCGCCGTTGGACTGGTGCTCGGGTCGGGACTCGGCTCTCTCGGCGATGCCTTCGAGGACGCGGTGCGCATTCCCTACGAAGAGCTTCCGCACTGGCTGCCGGTCGGCGTGGAGGGTCATTCGGGCACTCTGGTCGCCGGCTCTCTGGAAGGCGTTCCCGCGGTGGCTCTAAAGGGACGCGCCCACCTGTACGAAGGCCACTCGGTGGGAGAGGCCACGTTGCCGGTGCGGGTGCTGGCGGCCCTCGGCATCAAGGCTCTGTTCGTCAGCAACGCGGCCGGCACGGTCAACCGGGGTTTCCGGCCTGGAGACCTCATGCTCATCTCCGACCACCTGAACTTGATGGGAATGAACCCGCTCGTAGGACCGGTGGTCGTGGGCGACCAGAGGTTTCCGGACATGAGCGACGCTTACGATGCGGATCTGCGCAGGATCGTGCGGGAGACGGCGATCGACGAAGGCATACCGCTGAAAGAGGGCGTATACGCGGGACTCCTGGGCCCGAGTTACGAAACACCCGCTGAAGTCCGGATGCTGGAACGATTGGGGGCGGACGCTGTGGGCATGTCGACCGTGCCGGAGGTCATCACGGCCTGCGCCAGCGGCGTGCGCTGCTTCGGTGTGAGCTGTCTCACCAACTACGGCGCCGGCATCAGAGCGGAACCCCGGTCGCACCGCGATGTGATGGAGACCACCGAGCGGGTGGGAGGGCGTTTCCGAGCCCTCGTGCGATCTGTGATCGGCCGGATCGGACCAGCTCTCTAACAGGCAGTCAGGTTTCGACCCAGTGGTTGAGCGGCGTGCTTCCCGCCCCCAGGCCGGGGGCCGTGGCGATCGCACGCCGCGTGTACGCGAGGCCCCTGTCCACGGCTTCGTTGAGCGGGTGCCCGAGGGCCAGCCCGGCTGCGATCGCCGCGGACAGCGTGCACCCCGTCCCGTGCGCGTTGCCGACCGGCAGCCTGGTGGCCCTCCACTCGAGCCACTCGTTTCCGTCGTACAGCACGTCGACAATCTGATCCGCCTCGAGGTGCCCGCCCTTGATCAGCACCGCCCGACTGCCGGCGTTCACGAGGTGCTCGGCGGCCCGCCGCATGTCTGTCTCGGAGGCCACGTGCATGCCGGTAAGGATCGAGGCCTCATCGAGATTGGGTGTGACGAGCGTGGCCAGCGGCAGGAGTTCCGTCCGGAGGGAGCCCACCGCGTCAGGATCAAGAAGCGGGTCGCCGCTGGCGGCGACCATCACCGGGTCCAATACGTAGCGCTCAATCCGACACTCCAACAGCGCGTCTGCCACCGCGCGGATGATCGGGGCGTCCGCGAGCATGCCCGACTTGCAGGCGGCGGGCGCCAGGTCTCGCATGACGGAGTGAATCTGTGCGGCAACGACGTCCGGATCGATCGTCTGCACGCCGGTGACACCGACAGTGTTCTGAACCGTGACCGCCGTGACTGCCGACGTGCCGAATACGCCGAACGCATGGAACGTCTTCAGGTCGGCCTGGATGCCCGCGCCGCCTCCCGAATCGCTTCCCGCTATGGTGAGGGCGACCGGAGGCCTCTTTGATACCGCTGCTTTCACGGTGATGTTCGACTTCCCGCCGCCGCTTTCCCCGCGGCGGCGTCAGGGTCACATTGATCGGCCATGCCCAGCCTGAGTCAGAGCAAGCACGTTCGCGCGCTGCACCGGCGCAAGGAGCGGAGTGCCCGGGGAGAGTTTCTCGTCGAGGGTCCCCGTGTCCTGGAGGAGCTCCTGAGGACGGAGCGCCCGGTGACGCTCGTGTTATATACCGAGGCGGCGGAAGCGGAGCCAGACGGCCGGAAGTTGCTCGAAGGCATCGTGGCAGCCGGAATCCCGCACGAGCTCGTGAGCGACTCCGAGCTGCGACGGCACGCGGATACCGTGACGCCGCAAGGGTGGATCGCGGTCGCGCCGGTCCCTCGGTGGAGCTGGTCGGACTTCCCGACACCGGACATCCTCGTCCTGGACGCCGTGCAGGATCCCGGTAACGTCGGGACGTTAATCCGTGCGGCGGAAGCCCTGGGAGCGTCCGGCGTCGTGGCCCTGCCCGGGACCGCGGATCCATGGAGCCCGAAGGTTGTTCGCGCGGCCTCGGGTTCATCCATTCGCCTTCCCGTCCTCGCGGTGGCGTGGGACGAGGCGGTGGCTCACCTGCGGATGATCGGGTGTGCCGTATGGGCGAGCGCGGCGGACGGGGATCTCCTTGAGCGCGGCGCGACGGGACCCGATGGGGTAGCGCTCGTGCTGGGGAACGAGAGCAGGGGCGTGTCCGGGACGATTCGGGCGGCGGCCGACCGGATCGTTGCGATTCCGATGCGGGGCGATGCAGAGTCTCTTAACGCGGCGCTCGCAGGCGCCATTCTCATGGACCGCCTGTTCGGAGGCTGAATGCCCCACACCGTTCGGATCGTGTTTCTGATCTACGCCGGAGTCCTCGGGGCTTCGGTCGGGTCGTTCATGAACGTGTGCGTGACCCGCCTGCCGAAGGGTGAGAGTCTGCTCCGACCCCGCTCGCGGTGTCCGGAATGCAGTGGGCAGATCGCGTGGTATGACAACGTGCCCCTTCTCAGCTGGATCCTACTGCGCGGCAAGTGCCGTCAGTGCCGGACGTCCATCTCCTTTCAGTATCCTGCCGTGGAGCTCGTCACGGCAGCGATCTGGATCGGAATGGCACTCATGTACGGGCCGACGTGGCGGGCCCTGCAGGGCTCGATCCTGTTCAGTCTCCTCCTCACGATCTCCCTGATCGACGCCAGGCACTATCTGATTCCGGACGCCCTGAGCATCGGCGGATTGGGCGCTGGTCTGGCGTTGTCACTGCTTCCGGGGCCGCCGTCGTTCCTTACGTCCGTGATCGGCGCCGCGCTCGGATTCGGCGTGCTGCTGGCCGTGGGCCTGCTGGGCGAATGGGTGTTCAAGAAACCGGCGATGGGGGGAGGTGACATCAAGATGATGGCCATGGTGGGCGCGTTCCTCGGACCCGCGGGGGCCATGCTCACGATCTTCATCGGCGCGCTGGCCGGGACCCTCGTGTTCGCTCCCCTGAGCCTGAAGACCAAGAGGGAAGTGCCGTTCGGCGTCTTTCTCGGGCTCGGAGCCGCGATCGCCTTCCTGTTCGGACAATCGCTCGTGGAGTGGTACAGCCAGGCCGCGTTCGGCACTGTCTAGGAGGCTGCTGTAGTGCTTCAGCAGCCTTCTAGGAGCCTGACCGCGGCCGCACCCCTTTACTCGGACAGGCTCCTAGCCGATCGCTGGCCGGTCGCCGGAATCCCGGGTGATGCGAGCCCGCAGCACCTGAGTATCGGTGGAGCTGATGACCTCGATCCGCAAACCGTCTGCCTCGACTGACTCGTGCGGGTCCGGAACCCGACCGAACACCTGCAGCAGGTAGCCATTCAGCGACCGGTGCTCGAACACCGGTAGCGTGCAATTGAAGAAGTGGTTGATCTCGCGCAGGTCCACGCCGCCCTCGACGACGATGGAATCGCGCCCTACTCGCGTGAAGGGCTCGGCGGGAATGTCCGTCTCATCCACGATCTCGCCGACAAGCTCCTCCAGGATGTCCTCGAGCGTGATCAGGCCGTCCGTTCCTCCGTGCTCGTCGACCACGACGCCCGCGTGGATCCGCCGCGCCTGGAACTCGGACAGGAGTTGGCTGAGCACCACTGTCGCTGGAACGAACATGGCCTCGCGTGCCAGCTGGCCGAGCCGGACGTCGCGTTGTCCCGACAGCAGGGCCTGGTAGGCGTCACGCACGTAGAGGATTCCGGTGATCTCGTCCAGCGATTTCCCGTACACCGGGATCCGGCTGAATCGGACCGTCTGCAACTCGGGCGCAATGTCCTCCAGGCTGCGATCTGCCCGCCACGCGAAGATGCCGACCCGCGGCGTCATGACCTCCCATGCCTGCGTCGTGTCCAGCGCGAACGCCTGCTGGATGATCTGGCGTTCGTGCGAATCGATTTCTCCTGCCTCGTGGCCGATCTCCGTGAGCGTCCGGATCTCGGCTTCCGTGACGGTGGGAATCATTCTCTCGCTCGATGGCAGCACGGCACGGGTGAGGACCTCCAGCGGAATTACCAGCACGGCCAGGGCCTTCGAGAGACCCAGGAAGAGCGGCGCGATCGCGAGCGAGATTCTCTCGGCGTTTGCCGCCGCGAAGCTCTTGGGCACGATCTCGCCGAAGAACAGCACGAGGAGCGTCATTCCACCTGTCGCGATTCCGACGCCCGCCGACCCGAACGCCTGAATCGCTGCGTACGTGGCGACCGAGGCGGCTCCGATGTTCGCAACGTTGTTGCCGATCAGGATCGTGATCAGCAGGCGATCCGGACTCGACCTAAGCCGCACGAGGGCCTTTGCTCCGCGCCGTCCCTCTTCGGCCAGCGCATCCGCGCGCGTGTCCGGGACCGAATAGAAGGCGATCTCTCCGCCGGAGAAGAAGCCCGACAGGGCCACGAGAACGGCGAGGACCACGATCAGCAGAGTCACGCGGGGCTCCGCCCGCGGGCCGGTCGGCGCCGCGCATGCCCCAGGCGACGGGAAGGTGACGGAGGATGGTCTTCCATCTCACTCACGTCTTGACCGACGAGATCAGGTCCTCGACGAGGTCGTCCCGAGTACGCCCGGCGGCTTCCGCCTCGAAACCGGGGACGATCCGGTGGCGGAGCACGTCGGGAGCGATCGCCTGCACATCCTCCAGGCTTGGCGCGGGTCGTCCCTGCAGCGCTGCCCGGGCCTTGCAGCCCAGCACCAGGTACTGCGAGGCCCTGGGGCCGGCGCCCCAGGCGATCATCTCGCGAACGAACGCTGGAGCTTCAGGGTCGTCAGGCCGCGTGCTGCGGGCGAGCCGGACGGCGTAGTCCACGATCGATGGTGGGGCCGGCACTCTCCGGACCAGCGCCTGGAACTGCCGGAGCCGCTCGCCGTCGATCACGGTCTCGATCGTCCGGGAAGCCGCCGACGTCGTTACCGCGGCCACTTCGCGTTCCTCCTCGAAGGTGGGATACGTGATCCTCAACTCGAACATGAAGCGGTCGAGCTGGGCCTCGGGGAGAGGGTACGTGCCCTCGTGCTCGATCGGATTCTGGGTCGCGAGGACGAAGAATGGTGGTTCGAGCGTGAACGTTTCGGTTCCCACCGTCACCGACAGCTCCTGCATGGCCTGCAACAGCGCCGCCTGGGTCTTGGGAGGCGTCCGGTTGATCTCGTCGGCGAGGATCACGTTGGCGAACACCGGGCCGTGCACGAACCTGAACAGCCGGTGTCCCGTCTCCGGATCCTCCTCGAGCACCTCCGTGCCCGTGATGTCGGAAGGCATGAGATCCGGAGTGAACTGAATGCGACTGAACCGGAGCTTGAGCGTCTCGGCGAGAGTCGAGATCAACGTGGTCTTGGCCAGGCCGGGAACTCCCACCACGAGCGCGTGGCCACCGGCCAGCAAGGCGATCAGCAGCTTCTCGATGATCTCCTTCTGTCCCACGATGCGCCGCGCTACCTGGCGCTCCAGGTCATGCCTGGCGATCGCCAGGTCCTGCAGCAACTCTATGTCGTTCCCGCTTGCCACGATCCCCATCCCCCCACTGCCAGTCATCCGAGTTCGTCTCCAGTGCGCTCCCTCTCGTCCCGGTGGACGGAGGCTAGATCGTACCCGGTACGGGCGTCAAGCCGCCAATCTTGCGGATATTTTCACAAGCGGGTATAGTCGCGGCGGCCGTAACCGGGAGGCTAGGGAGTGGCGTGTCGCTGAACGATGGAGAGCGCCCGGGCGGGACCGTGGCTGATGTAGGGCGCTTCGGAGGCTATGGGCTCACCCTGGGCATCGCGACAGCGCTGTTCGCCTGGATCGGATCGATCCTGGACGAGCGGCTCCAAACGGGGCCGCTTTTCGTCTTACTCGGTACCTTCACCGGCTTCGGGGCGGGTTTCTACAGCATGTACCGGCATCTGGTGCTGGACCGGCGCGATGAGCTCCGGAACGATGGCGAGGAGCGCGAAGCGGACAGACGCGGAACATGAGACGCGGCGGGTACCTGCTGGTCACGTTGCTGGTCTGCGTCGCGGGTGCCGTCGCGGCGATCGTCGGAGGACATCCGGCGCTCGCCGTCGTGACTGGCGCGGGCGTCGCCTGGATGGTGCAGGCGGTGTCTTTCTGGCTCCTGGCGGGTGGTCTGGAGCGGGGAGAGGTGGTCACGCGAATGTGGGTCGCGGGGATCGCCGGTCGCTTCGGGGCGGGCATCCTGTTGTGGGTGCTGGCCGCCCTGGCGGGGGCGCCGACGCAAGCGCTCATGATAGCGTATGGTATGGCCCTGGTCGCGTTTGTCCTCCTGGAGGCAGGCTGGCTGACCGTGGTGACGGCGCACCGCAGGACAACAGGTCGCTGAAGAACCCTGAGTGGCTGCGCGCACGGGGCTTGCCGAGGCGAGACAAGGAACGAGGAGGAAGACGATGCTTGAGCATCTTCGACGACGAGTGACGCGGTATCGACCGGCAACCCCCATGCGCCCTGCGGGTTACGGCGGCGTGGGGGCATCTGCGGCGTTAGCGCTCCTCCCCGATGCACATGGCATCGCATTCGTCGCGCCGCCTAACATCTGCCCCCACGACGCTCGTAACGCAGCCGCCCAGGGTTCTTCAGCAACCTGGTAGATCGGGAACATCGATGATCGCAGGATTGGCAATCACA
>JAUVTH010000140.1 GCA_030601615.1 Gemmatimonadota bacterium | reverse complement strand
TGCAGGTCGATCTCGATCGCCTGTGAGCCGACCTCGACGCCGTGCCGGATGGCCGGAACGGTGTTCTCGGGAGCCACGCCCCGGGCTCCGCGGTGGCCGATGATGCGGATCTCGCCGCCGGGTCCGAACATGCTCGAACAGCAGCCTGCCGGCTGCGCCGATGTCCACCGCCGGGTAGCTCCCTGCGCGGGATTCGGAACCGACACGACCGGACCGACCTCGAGCAGAGTTCTTCATCGATCTGCCAGCCCCTGGAGACGCCTTGAGAGTCCTCGTCTGTCCCACCGCCTTCAAGGAAAGCATGAGCGCGCGGCAGATCACGGGCGCCATGGTCGAGGGCGTGCGTCTAACGCATCCTGGAGCGGAGATTCGACGGATGCCGGTGTCGGACGGAGGACCCGGTCTGATCGACGCGATCGCCGCGGTCGATGGGGGCGATCGACGCGAGCACGCGGTCACCGGTCCACTCGGCGGCCAGATCACCGCTCGCTCGCTGTGGACTCCAAGCGGCGAAGCCGTGATCGAGGCTGCGGATGCGTGTGGCCTCCACCTGATGGACCCGGCCGACCGGGATCCGCTGCGGGCGCACACCCTTGGTGTCGGGGAGCTCGTCATGCGATGCCTGGAGCACGGGCCCTCCACGGTCGTGCTCGGGCTCGGTGGCTCAGGCACGGTCGACGGCGGCACGGGCCTCGGGCGCGCCCTCGGGTACCGGTTCCTGGACTCCGACGGCTCGGACCTCGCTCCCGGAGGCGGAGCCCTGCGCGACCTGGCCCGGATCGAGTGCCTGTCCGCAGCGCCGGACTCCGCCTCCAATGCTGCGGTTCCGGTTACCGCGATCGCGGACGTGCGCAGTCCGCTCCTCGGACCCGACGGGGCCGCCCGCCGCTTTGCCCCCCAGAAGGGCGCGAGTCAGGACGAGGTCGAAATGCTGGAGGCGGGCCTCGAGCGTCTGTCCGAGAGGCTCGCGGAGGACCTCGCCCGCGACGTGGCGGACCTGCCGGGCGCGGGTGCCGCCGGCGGTCTGGGCGTGGGGTGTGTCGCGTTTCTCGACGCGGACCTCGTGGCCGGCAGCGATTGGGTGTTGGATCGGGTCGGTTTCGACGAGGCCTTGGAGAGCGTGGACCTCGTGGTGACCGGCGAAGGGGCGTGGGACGCCACGAGTGGTCTCGGCAAGATCGTGTGGGAGATCGTGCGCCGGGCGACGTCCGCTTCCGTGCCGGTTGCAATGGTCTGCGGACGAATCAGGGGGCACAGCCCGGCCGGCGTGACGGCGGTCGACGGGGGCGGCGAGTGGCTGGACGCCGACGCCGTGGCGCGACTGGTCGCGGAGGTCGTCGGCTGACGCTATCGTATCGGCTCCCTGCTCAGCGCGGGCGGGGAACGCGGCGCCGGTGATGAACTGTCGAGCGGACACGGGAAGTGCACCAATAACGGAGGATGCGGTGAGCACCGACACGGGCCACCCCGAGAATCTGATGGAGAAGCTGGTGTCCCTGGCCAAGCGGCGGGGCTTCATCTTCCAGTCCTCCGAGGTATACGGCGGTGTCGGAGCGGTGTACGACTACGGTCCCCTCGGCGTCGAGCTCAAACAGAACGTGCGCGCGAGCTGGTGGGCCGAGATGGTGCACCGGCGTGCCGACATCGAGGGCCTGGACGCGGGGATACTAATGCACCCCGACGTGTGGGTCGCGAGCGGACACGTCGAGGGCTTTACGGATCCGCTGATCGAGTGCCGCAACTGCCACCGGCGGTTCCGGGCCGATCACGTAGAGGGCGACCAGTGTCCCACGTGTGGCGTGAAGGGTCAGTTCACTGAGCCCCGCAACTTCAACCTCATGTTCAAGACCTTCATGGGGCCGGTGGAGGATTCCACGGCGGTTGTGTACCTGCGGCCGGAGCCGGCGCAGGGCATCTTCGTCAACTTCCGGAACGTCCTCGACAGCGCGCGTCAGAAGGTCCCGTTCGGCATCGCCCAGGTCGGCAAGGCGTTCCGGAACGAGATCACGCCCGGGAACTTCACTTTCCGCACGCGCGAGTTCGAGCAGATGGAAATGCAGTTCTTCGTCGAGCCCGGCACGGACGAGGAATGGTACCACATCTGGAAGGACCGCCGCCTCGAATGGGTGAAGTCACTTGGTATTCGTGAGGACCGGCTCCGGCTCCACCCGCACGGCCCGGACGAGCTCGCGCACTACGCCAAGGAGGCGGTGGACATCGAGTACCTGTTCCCCATGGGGTGGCGCGAGTTCGAGGGGATTCACAACCGTACGGACTTCGATCTGTCGCGGCACCAGGAACACTCGGGAAAGAAGCTCGAGTACGTCGAATCGCATTCGGGCAAGCGGTTCATACCGTACGTGATCGAAACGTCGGCGGGGCTGGACCGGACGATGCTCGTGGTGCTGGCCGACGCGTACCACGAGGAAGAGGTGGACGGGGAGGCCCGCACGGTCCTGCGGCTGCACCCGAGGCTCGCACCCACGAAGGTCGCCGTGTTTCCTCTCGTAAAGAAAGAGGGAATGCCCGAGATGGCCGAGCGAATCGTTGCCGACTTGCGTGGCCGCTATCCCACGTTCCACGACGTGAGCGGCTCGATCGGGCGGCGGTACCGGCGGCAGGACGAAGCGGGAACCCCGTTCTGCGTCACGGTCGACGGGCAGAGCATCGAGGACGGAACGGTGACCGTCCGGGATAGAGACACGCTCAAGCAGGTCCGAGTGGCGGCAGACGGGATTCGGGACTACCTGCGCGATCGGCTTGACGAGGAGGTTGGAACCTGAACGGCTCCGAGCGCGTCGTCACGGTACGGCCATGGGACTGACGACCGGAGAGATCCGGGACCGGGCTGAGCGCTTTCGGGCGGTCGTCTTCGAGGAGCTCCACGAGGTGCGTTCGGGCCGTAAGTCCTGGCCCGAGCTGGCCCCGCTGTATGAAGCCCAGACGATCCTTGAGTCCTCCCGCACGCTTCCCGTGATCGAACGGGCCATCGCTTCCGCGGACGACGAGGAGGAGAGCCGCCTGCGAAAGCTCCTTCGCTGGGCTGCGCGCCATCACCTGGAGGCGAACAACGCTCGCCTGGACGACGAGTTTTCCTATTGGCGCGCAACGGCCAAGGTGGAAACGGGGGACATCGCGGTTCCAGTAAGCCAGGCCTCCGTGCTCACCCATTCGACGGACTCCCGCGAAGCTCGCCGCCACCTGGAGGCCGAGCGGTACCGCACGCTGGAAGAAGCCATTCCCCTGCAGCTCGATCGGCTCAGCCGGTGGCGCGAGGCCGCGGCGGAGCTGGGCTACGGCGGGTATCGCGAGGCGGTGGAGCGACTGGCAGGTGTGAGCCTCCAGGCCGTGCTGCGCGAAGCGCGACGCCTGATCGACGAGACGGAGGACCTGTACCGGGAGCAAATGCGCGACGAGCTGCGGTCGCGGATGGGGCTCCGGCTCGAGGAAGCGGAGAGTCACGACGCCGGCTGGCTGAAACGCATGCCCTGGCTCGACGGATCGTGTCAGGAGGGAAACGTCCTCGAGACGCTGCGCAAGGATCTCAGGGACATCGGCCTTCCCCTCGAGATCGGTGGACACGTCACCATCGAGCACGAGCCGTTTCCCGGCCCGGGGATGACCGCGTGCTGCACGCCGGTGCGGGTCCCGGACAGGATCCAGCTCCTCGTGACGCCGACGATCACGCAACCCGGCTGTATCGCCTTGCTGACTTCCGTGGGGAGGGCTTTGCACTACGCGTACACCGATGCCCGGCTCTCCTTCGAGGACCGGGCGCTCGGCGACCGCGCCGTCGTAAAGGCGCACGGTCTTCTGCTGGCCGGCCTGAGTCAGGAGGGGTCCTGGGTGCGGCGAACTCGTGGGCTCCAGGGACAGCAGTTGGAGAGCTATCTGCGTACGGTCGCCGTGACGGACCTGTTCTCGCTGCGCGAGGCGGCGGCGAGGCTCGAGTTCGAGCTCGAGCTATCCGAGAGCAAGAGCCCTGGAGACATGGGTCCGAGGTGGGCCGAGCTCCTGAGCTCAGCGACGGGCATCCGCTTCGAGTCGCGGGCGTTCCTCGAAACGCTGGGGCAGAGGTTCGGTGTGGCGCGCTTCCTCCGCGGACGCATGCTGGCGGCACAGCTTCGGCGTGAGCTCAGAGAGCGTTTCGATGTGGACTGGTACCGGAATCCGCGCGCCGGTCCGTTCCTCGGCGATTGGTTCGCGAACGGTCTGCGGTTCTCGGCAGCCGAGCTCGCGGCGCGGCTGGGTCAGGATCGGCTGGACGCGGACGCCCTGATCGTTTCGGTCCGGGAGTCGTTCGAATGATCCGCTTCGCAGGCGCCCTCGGGTTCTTTCTCCTCCTGACACCCGCTGCCATCGCTCAGGAAGACGGCCGGCTTCCGCCTTCCGACGATGCGGGCGACGCCGAGGTCCGCGAATGGCCCACGCCTGGCGAGCAACGAGGGTGGTACGCTCCCACCACCCCAGGTGAGCTGGGCGAATACCTGACGGTGTTGGCCGATTCCTTCCCTCAGATGTCGCTCGACACATTGACTCTCGTGGGCGGAGGGCCCGCCGACCCGGATTCGGTCCTGCCTGTGCTCCTCGCGAGAGTTCGCGGGCGGGCTCCGGAGCGTCGCGAGCGCGTCCGAGTGCTGGTGCTGGGGGGGCAGAGAGGAGCCGAGCCTTCCGGGCTGGAAGTCAGTGCGCAGATGATCCGTGGCCTGGTCGTGGGAGAAGTCGGCGCGCTGCTGGCCGAACTGGA
>JAUVTH010000298.1 GCA_030601615.1 Gemmatimonadota bacterium | reverse complement strand
AAACTGGCCGACTCTGGAGCCGTATCCTAGATTTCAGGATTGTGCTTGAGGGGGTTCCCTGTGCGCCACCAGGTCTGCGGGAGATCGATGACAGAACGCGTACGGGGTTGGATCGGGCAGTTGGCTCGCTTGAAAGAGGCGAAAGTCTCGAGAGGGGAATCGTGAAGGAACTTTTCCGGCAGCTCCAGGAACGACACGTGCTGCGCACGGCCGTGCTGTATCTCGGCGCTGGCTGGGTAGGCCTCGAGTTCATCGGCTTCGTCGTCGATAACTACGGCGTGGACCGCTCGTTGCTCGATGGCTGCCTGTTCCTGATCGGCGCGGGCTTCCCGACCGCGCTCATCATTTCCTGGTTCCACGGAGCGGGCGGCAGGCAGGCAGTGCCGCGCTCCGAGGCCTTGATGGTCGGAACGCTCGTTCTCGTCGGACTCCTGGGGTCGGGCTGGTTCCTGACCCGCGATCGTCCCGAGCCCCGGTCGCCGACGCTGGCATCCACCGGCATCCTGCCAGCCGACCTCGGCGAGCATTCCCTGGCGGTCCTCCCTCTTACGAACAGTACAGGCGCAGACAGCCTGGACTGGCTCGGTCCGGGCCTGGCCGACATGCTGACGACCAACCTCGCCCAGATCGATGGCCTCCGTGTGGTGAGCGCCCAGAGGCTGCTGGACCTCATGCGGCAGGCTGGCCGGAGGGAGACGGACGAGATCCCCGAGGATCTGGCGCTCCAGATCGCGTCCCAGTCCGGCGCCCGCACCCTGGTACGCGGCTCGTTCATGGCCGTGGGCGGCGAGGTACGGCTCGACGTCCAGCTCATTGACCTGAAAGACGGCACGGTCACAGCCGCCGAAACATCACGCGGATCGGACGTGTTCGCCCTGGTGGATGACGTCTCGGCCAAGCTGTCCGGTAAGCTCTTCGGAGCGGCGTTCACGGCGACGGAGCTCACGCCGGTCACGCAGCTCGCGACGGGCAGTCTCGACGCGTACCGGGAGTACCAGGAAGGGCTCCTGGCCGAGAGGCGCTTCCTGCTTGAGCAGGCACATACGCACTACAGCCAGGCAGTCGAGCTCGACCCGACGTTCGCGATCGCCTGGCTACGGCTCGGAATGGTGGACAACGTGGGTGGCCAGGAGGCCCTGCTCGCGTTTCAGAACGCAGACCTGAACAAGAGCAAGGCTTCCGAGCGCGATCGCTATATGATCGAGGCCATGTTCGCAGCCAATTTCCAGAGAGACTTCCAGGCAGCCGACTCACTGTTCCGTGAGTTGATCGAGCGCTTCCCGGAGGAGAAGGAGGCGCGATACCAGCTCGGAGTGTTCTATGACGCGACGGGAAGGACCGAGGAGGGACGGGTGGTGATGGAGGAGGCCGTCACGCTCGATCCGTACTACGCGCCGGTCATCAACCACCTGGCATACATGGCCGGACGACAGGGCGACTCCGTCGGGGCGGATACCCTGAGCCTCAGGTACCTGGAGCTGGAGCCGAGCCAGGCGAATCCCCACGACTCCCGGGGGGAGATCCTGGAGATGATAGGCCGTCACGAAGACGCGCGATCTGAGTTCCGGGAGGCGCTCAGAATCGAACCCAGCTTTCTGCCTTCTTACGAGCACCTGGTGCGCTCCTACCTCAGGGAGGGTGATTCCGAAGGCGCCAGGGCGGCACTCCAGCCATACCTGGATGTCGACGATCCGGACGCGTCCGTGCTCGGTCTCCGTCTAGAGGCAGACACCTACGTGGCGGAGGGCCGGTACGAAGACGCCCTGGGCGCCTTCCGCAGAGCGGCGGACCGAGCGCGCCAGCTGAATCGGGACGACCTCCGGATGGCGCCCCTCGTCGAGGCAGGCGACCTGGCGACCTTCACGGGCGCTCACGACGTGGCCCAGGCTGCGTTCCGTGAAGCGGACGCGATCGACGCCCTGAACGGGGGTGTCCTGTTCGGCCTGCTCCTGAACGCGGGAGAGCGTGGACGAGTCGACGACATGCTCGAAGTTCGGGACTCGGCTGTAGCACGGTTTGCGGCCGCCCCGCCCATCGCCCGGCAGAGGACCGAGCTCCTCCTCCTGGTGGTCGACGGCCTCATCGCCTGGTATCAGGGCGATGCGGGCGCGGCGGTGGAACTGTTCGACCAGGCGCGCGAGGAGGCTGGCGCGCCGAGACCGGCGTTGCTGGGTGTGACTGCATTCGAGGCCCTGGCGTTGATCGAAGTCGGGCGCGCACGCGAGGCCCTGGACCTCGCCAAGACCATGGATCGGGCAAGCCAGAACAACAACCGGCTGGATCCGGGCCAGTGGCAGGCTGCTCTGTATCTGCAGGGTCGCGCGTACGAGGCACTCGACGAGCCGTCACATGCGGCGGAAAGCTACGAGATGCTGCTCAGACAAGCTGGTGACGGCCTCCGCGAAATGAGCTATCTCGGCGACACTCCGGACAGGCTCGCCGCACTGCGCAGGGACTTGGAGGGAGCCGTGTCCGGCTGAACGTTACGCAGGGCTTGAGTGTCGTTATAGTGGGACGATGATCATAACGTCCGGGACGCACAGCGTCCCGGACGTTCCGTCTTCTGATTTCCCCGCGCGGCTGGGGCGAAGCCGCCGAGGACCTGTGCATATCACACTGCCTGATCGAGTGGCCGCGCTCGTCGCGGCGCTG
>JAUVTH010000124.1 GCA_030601615.1 Gemmatimonadota bacterium | reverse complement strand
CGACGGCAGAGACGTGGCACCGGCCCTGACCGCCGCGGCAGCCAACTATTCATTCCAGGCCCCGCGTTCGACGGACGATTTCACGCTCATCACCTATCCAACCGTCCAGTTCTACGACGGGCGGGGCGCGAACCGGCCCTGGATGCAGGAACTCCCGGACACGGTGACCAAGGCCGTATGGAACGCCTGGGTGGAGATCCACCCGGAGACCGCCGAACCCCTTGGAGTCGAGACGGGCGACCTGCTGCAGGTTCGCACGGAAGCCGGCAGCGTCACCGCGCCGGCGTACGTCTACCGGGGAATCCGCCCGGACACGCTCGCCGTGCCGCTCGGACAGGGGCATACGGAATATGGCCGGACGGCTGCGGGGCGGGGCGTGAACGCCCTCGACCTGCTGGACGCGACGCCGGACGAGCGGAGCGGTGCCCTGGCATACAGCGGCGGCGCGGCGACGATCACGGCGACGGGCAGTCGCGGCAAGCTCGCGATCATGCAGGGCAGCGACGTCGACTTAGGCCGCGAGATCGCGGAGCTGATGCATATCGACGACGTGCCCAATGCCATGGAACACGAGATCGACCTGACGACGCTCGTCGAGGCTGCGTACGACTCGGATCCGCAGAGCCCGTACCGCTGGGGCCTGACGATCGACCTGAACGCCTGCACCGGGTGCGGCGCCTGCGTTACGGCATGCTACTCGGAGAACAACCTGCCGGTGGTGGGCGAAGACCTGTGCGCCCAGGGACGCGAGATGTCCTGGATGCAGATCATGCGGTACTACGAGGAGACGGAAGAGGGATTTCAGGCGCTCCACTTCCCCACCCTGTGCCAGCAATGCGGCGACGCTCCGTGCGAGCCCGTCTGCCCGGTGTACGCCGCGTATCACACGCCGGAGGGCCTGAACGCTCAGATCTACAACCGGTGCGTGGGCACGCGGTACTGCGCCAACAACTGCCCGTACAAGGTGCGCCGGTTCAACTGGTTCACCTCCGACTTCCCGTATCCGCTGAACCTGCAGCTCAACCCCGACGTGACCGTCCGATCCAAGGGGGTGATGGAGAAGTGCACGTTCTGTGTCCAGCGGATCAACAAGGCGAAGCTCGACGCGAAGGACGAGGGACGACTGGTCGCGGACGGCGAGATCCAGACCGCGTGCATGCAGTCGTGCCCCACGCAGGCGATCGTGTTCGGGAATCTGAAGGACCCGGCGAGCCGGGTGTCGCGGAAGGCCAAGGGCTCACGCGGCTACCACATGCTCGACGAGCTGAATACGAGGCCGGCGGTGACGTACCTGAAGGGTGTCACATACGCTGCGCTGCCGGAGGGCGCGCACGGACAGGACGACGAAGCCGGATCGGGGCACGTAAACGCGGGGACTGATGGCAACAGCTGAAATCGACGTTCCGAAACAGGGACTACCCAGTCTCGCCGACGCGAACCGGGATATCAGCCGGCCGATCTCCACGCCGTACAAGAGATACTGGCTGCTGCTCGGGATCTGCGCCGCGCTGATCGCGGCGGCCGGCGTCGCGTGGACGATACAGATTCGCGACGGAATGGGACGGGCCGGGATGAACAACCCGGTCAACTGGGGCGTCTATATCGTCACGTTCGTCTTCTGGGTCGGCATCGCGCACAGCGGGACGCTGATCTCCGCCGTCCTGTATCTGGTACGGTCCGGCTGGCGCACGACGATCAACCGAACGGCCGAGGCGATGACGATCTTCGCGGTGATGACGGCGGGGCTGTTCCCGCTCATTCACCTCGGCCGGGTGTGGTACTTCTACTACCTGGTGCCCTACCCCTCCACGCGGCTCCTGTGGCCCAACTTCCGGTCGCCTCTGGTGTGGGACATGTTCGCGATCGGCACGTACTTCACCATCAGCCTCGTGTTCTGGTATCTGGGCCTGATCCCCGACCTGGCGGTGCTGCGCGACAGGTTCACCGGCATCAAGAAGAAGCTGTACGGTGCCTTCTCGCTCGGTTGGCAGGGCACGGTGAAGGACTGGAGCCACTACCGGCGGCTGTACCTGTACCTGGCCGGAATCGCGACGCCCCTGGTGCTCTCCGTGCACAGCGTGGTGTCGTGGGACTTCGCCATGGGCGTCGTGCCGGGCTGGCACTCGACGATCTTCGCCCCGTACTTCGTGGCGGGCGCCATCTTCTCGGGCGTCGCGATGGTGATGACGATCACGATCCCGCTGCGCTGGGCCTTCGGCCTCGACAGGTACATCACCGAGTATCACTTCGACAACATGGCGAAGCTCCTGCTGTTCACGTCCCTCATCGTGGGATACGCGTACGGCATGGAGTACTTCCTGGCGTGGTTTTCCTCCGATCCGATCGAGATGGAGAGCTTCCGGTGGAGGGCCTCCGGCTTCTACGCAGGCCCGTTCTGGATCATGGTGTTCTGTAACGTCGTGGTGCCGGCAAGCCTGTGGTTCAAGCGCACCCGCAACAGCATCAAGGCGCTGTTCGTGATCTCGGTGTTCGTGAACATCGGGATGTGGTACGAGCGGTTCGTGATCATCGTCACGTCGCTCGCGCACGAGTTCGATCCGAGCGCCTGGCAAGTTTACACGCCGTCCCTGGTGGAGATGACGATCATGGTCGGCAGCTTCGCCTGGTTCTTCTTCTGGTTCCTGCTATTCGCGAAAACGCTGCCGGTGATCAGCATCGCGGAGGTCAAGGAGCACCTGGCACACGAACACGAGCACGGGGGCCACTGATGAGCGGCATCCTGGCCCAGTTCGACAGCCTGGGCGCGACGAGGAAAGCGATCGAGAGCCTGCGGCAGGCGGGACACTCCGACATGGAAGTGTTCGCACCCTTCCCGACTCCGGAGCTCGAGGAAGCGCTCGGAATCATCTCCAGCCCGATCCGCCGGTGGGCCCTTATCGGAGGCATCACCGGCTTCATGACCGCGGTGGCGCTGACGGGCCTCACGGCCCTCGCATATCCGCTCGTCACCCAGGGCAAGCCGATTCTCTCCTGGCCGGCCTACTTCATCATCATCTTCGAGATGACGATCCTGTTTACGGGCCTGTTCGGCTTCCTCGGTGTGCTGTACCACATGAAAAAGCCCGGACGCCTTTCGCCGCAGTACCGCACTTCGTTCTCGGTGGATCGGTTCGGGGTGTATGTCCTGGCCGCCGCCGGCGCGGAGCAGAGCAGCATCGAGACACTGGTACGGGATGCGGGAGCCGTCGAAGTGGAGTTGGGCGTATGAGCGGCTGGCCGACGGTTCGCGCAGGGCTCGCGGTCCTGGCCGTCGTCGTGGTCGCGTCGGGCTGCGACGACCAGGTGAAATACGTGTCCTGGTTCGAGACGATGACCACGCAGCCGTCCGTAGACACCTACGAGGCGGAGCCGCGCGGGCCCGTGGCCGGAACGGTTCCGGCCGGCTCGACCCGACACCTGGACCTGCTGGCCGCGGACACGTTGCTGACCAACCCGCTCGCGGGCACGGCGGAGGACCTGGAACAGGGCGAGATCCTGTTCCTCCAGTTCTGCGTCATGTGTCACGGCGAGACGGGCGCGGGAGACGGCCCGGTGGTCGGGCCCAATCGTCTCCCCCCGCTGCCGACGCTGAACCTGCTGGCCGAGCGGGCCCAGGACCTGTCGGACGGATACATCTACGGCATGATCGCGAACGGACGGGGCGTGATGCCGTCGTACCGTCGCGTGCAGCACGAAGATCGGTGGTACCTGGTGGAGTACGTCCGGAAGCTGCAGGAAGAAGCTCCTGCGGCCGAGTGACCGGACGGACAGCGTACGCACGAACGGATGAGCAATACTTTGAGCTCGCATAATACCGACAAGACGCGGGAGCTGGCCCTCAACACGGTCTCCGGCCGGGTCAGCGGACTCGCCGGGGCGTTGTGGCTCGCGGCGATCGCCGTGGGAGCCGTCGGCTTCTACCTCGCGCTGGGCCGGGCCCCACAGCGCGCGTGGCAGGCCGTGTGGGTGAATTTCCTGTTCTGGACGGCTCTCGCGGAGGCTGGCGTGGTCTTCGGCGCCATCCTGGTGGTGTCCAAGGGCCACTGGGGGAAGCCGTTCCGCCGGGTGGCCGAGTCGACGGGAGGGTTCCTGCCGATCTCCCTGGCCGTGTTCGTCGCGATGTACTGGGGAGCGGAATATATCTTCCCGTGGATGCAGCCGATCGAAGGACACATCAACCGCGAGTGGCTCACGCACGATGGCGTTTTCCTGCGAAACGGAATCCTCCTGTTCGTGCTCTATATGGCAAGCTTCTACTACATGCGGGTCTCGCTGAGGCCGGACGCCCCCCTGGCCGCCGAGAGGCAGACCGGCTGGCGAAAGAAGTACCTGGAGGGGCTCGCGCGCGGTTGGCGGGGCGACGATGAGGAGGAGGCGCGGTCGCAGCGCACCATGTCGTGGCTCGCGCCGGTGCTGATCCTGGCCTGGGTGGTGATCTTCAGCCTCCTCAGCATCGACATGTCCATGTCGCTAATGCCGGGCTTCATCAGCGTGATCTACGGACCGCTGTACTTCATGGCCGGGTGGGTGTGCCTGCTCGCGCTCGTTGCCGTCATCGCGCAACGCTACCGGGGTCGCTACCACCTGGACGACGTGTGGGGGAAGTGGGAGTTCCACGATCTCGGCAAGCTGATGTTCGCCTTCGTGATCTTCTGGAGCTACATGTGGTTCTCGCAGTACCTGCCGATCTGGTACGGCAACATCGGGCGCGAGACGATCTTCTTCGAGCAGCGCCTCGACCACGGCTTCGCCCCGCTGCTCTATCTGCAAATGGCGCTCGTGTTCGGGATTCCGTTCGCCCTGCTGCTGTGGAGGATGCCGAAGATGAATTCCCGGCATCTGTCCTTCGTCGGCCTGATCATCCTCGCGGGATTCTGGCTCGAGCGGTACATGGCCGTCGTGCCATCCACGTGGCACGGTGAGTCACCGCCGCTCGGGTGGGTGGAGGCGGCCGTGACATTGGGCTTCCTCGGACTGTTCGGGCTCAGTTACTCGATCTGCGCGAGTGTCGGACCCAAGATTCCGATCCGCGAGGCGCTGATCACGGGCGAGAGGTCGAGGGGGCCGTAGAGGTCGACACGATCCGGCGCCACGAGCGAGACGCCGGGGAGCCGTAATTGGTCACGGAGGGCCCCCGGCTGAATCGACTCTCCGCGAGCCACGCCAGGTATGCGGCCGGCGC
>JAUVTH010000274.1 GCA_030601615.1 Gemmatimonadota bacterium | reverse complement strand
GTTCCGGAACGCCAGCCGGCCGTGGCCCCGCTACGAGACCGACTACCGCGCCTTGATCGAGTTCTCGAAGGAAAACGGACTGTCGGTGATCGCGGCGAACTCCCCGCGCCGTTACGCGACCCGGGTGACGATGCACGGGCGCGAGTCGTTGAACGACCTGAGTCCCGAAGCCCTGGCGAACCTCGCCCCCCTTCCCTATGGAGATCCGTCAGAGGAATACAGGGACCAGTGGATCCAGATCATCATGGAGGTGATGGAAGAGGAGGGGATGAAGTGCGGCCTGCCGATCCCCGAGCCCGAGGAAGGGGAAGAGGCGATCGAGGCACGGGCGCCCGCCGGCGCGCACGACAACATGGGGAACCAGCTGCACAGCCAGGTGCTGTGGGACGCGACCATGGCGTACTGGATCTCACAGTACCTCGCGCAGCAACCTGACGCTCTTGTGCTCCACATGGTCGGCGGGTTCCACGTCGAACGTGGGACCGGCACGCCCGAGCATCTGGAGGCGTACCTCCCCGGCACCAGTCGGATGATCGTCGTCCTGCAACCGGTTCAGGACGTAGACACTTTCGAGCCCGCCCCCGAGGGCGAGTGGGGCGACTTCGTCATCCAGACGGACATGTCACATACGCTCGAAGAGATCGAGTGCCGGGAATACCTGGCGGAGCTCGAGGCCGACACAGCACAGGATTAGCTCGACCCACCCAACAGCCCGACGGTCCATTGACGGAACCTCCTGCCCTGTCTTAGAGTAGGCAAAGTTTAGTGTAGGCTAAAAACCTGCTGCCGGCCCGTGGTCACGAGTCGCGGCAGCCATATAGACAGGGTGGTCGAATAGATGACATCTGAGCGATCGAGGGGCCCGCGGCAGATGAGCCGCCGCGAGTGGCTGAAGCTGGGCACCGTGGGCGTAGCCGGCCTGTCGGGTGCCGCCATCCTCGCGTCGGCGCGTCGCAGCGGCGCGGCTCGGGCGCTCGCAGCGGCGGGACTGGATCAGCAGGCCGGGGCTTCGCACCCGCCCGGAGGCCACGGCGACCTGGCCGCATTGCGCCGGGGCGTGTTCGGCGACTACTCGCCCGGGGACGGGTTCGATCCGATGGCCTTTCTCACCCGCTTCGACTACGGGAAGGTGAGCACCGACGAGCAGGGCCGGACCGTGCGCGAGTACGAGATCGTCGCGGTGGACCTGGAGATAGAGGTGGCCCCGGGCGTGTGGTTCCCGGCGTGGGCATACAACGGACAGGTTCCCGGACCGACGATCCGCTGCACGGAAGGCGACGTGCTGCGCGTCCACTTTTCGAACGCGGGCTCGCATCCGCACACCATCCACTTCCACGGCACCCACCCGCCGGAGATGGACGGGATCGTCCCGGTCGTGCAACCGGGGGAGCATTTCACGTACGAATTCGTCGCACGACCGTTCGGGGTTCACCCGTACCACTGCCACGCGTTGCCCTTGAAGCGCCACATCCACAAGGGACTGTACGGAGCCCTGATCGTGGATCCCCCCGGCGGACGCTCGCCCGCCCGCGAGATGGTGATGGTGATGAACGGCTTCGACACCAACTTCGACGGCGACAACGAAGTGTACGCCATCAACACGGCGGCGTTCTACTACCAGAACCATCCGATCCAGGTGGGCGTGGGCGATCCGGTGCGTATCTACGTGCTCAATCTCACCGAGTTCGACCCGATAAACTCGCTCCACCTGCACGCCAGCATGTTCCGGTACTACCGGACCGGCACCCGGCCGGACCACTACGATCTGACGGACACGGTGATGCTGTGCCAGGGCGAGCGTGGGATCATCGAGATGGAGCTCGAGAACCCGGGCCTCCACATGTGCCACGCGCACCAGAGCGAGTTTGCTGAGCTCGGCTGGATGAGCTTCCTCGAGGCCGTGCCAAAGCTGGCCGCGGGCGAGGGCGTCCCCTTGCACCGGTACGGCTGATGGCAGGAAACGGACGTCGTCCTGGCACCCTGCAGCGCTGGGCCCTGGGGCTCGGACCCCTGGGTCTGCTCGCGGCCCTGATCGCGGTCTTTGTCATATTCGACCCGACATCGGTCATGAGGACGAGCTTCCCGCCCGTCGAGGATCTCACGATCGCGCGGGTCACCCTGCCCGCTCCCGGGTTAATGGAGGTCCACGTCGTGAACGGCGGCCCCGCGCCGGTCACGGTGGCCCAGGTGCTCGTGGACGAGGCCTACTGGGAGCACGAGATCGACGGGAACCGGACCATTCAGCGTCTCGGGCGCCGGACGATCACGGTTCCCTACCCCTGGGTCGAGGGAGAGCCCCACCAGATAGCGCTCATCACGTCCACGGGCCTGACGTTCACGCACGAGGTGGAGGTGGCGACCGTCTCGCCGCAGCCAAGCGCCCGATTCTTCGCGGTCTTCGCCCTGCTCGGGATCTACGTCGGAGTGCTGCCCGTGCTCATCGGGCTCCTGTGGTCGCCTTTCCTGCGCAGGGTGGACAAACGCTGGACTCACTTCTTCCTCAGCGTGACGATCGGCCTGCTCGTCTTCCTTGGCGTCGACGCTCTGGACGAGGCGTTGGAGACCGCCGCCGCCGTGCCCGACGCGTTCCAGGGAGTGGGGCTGGTGCTGCTCGGGGTCGTGGCCAGCGTAGCGGCGCTCCGGATCCTGGCGGGACCGAGACGCGGCAGCGGGGACGAGAACCTGGATCCGAGGGCAGCCCGCCTCCGACTCTCGTACCTCGTGGCGATCGGCATCGGTCTTCACAACCTCGGCGAAGGCCTGGCGATCGGCGCGGCTTTTTCCCTCGGCGAGATCGCCCTCGGGAGCTTCCTGATCATCGGATTCGCTATCCACAACACCACGGAAGGCCTGGCAATCGTCGCGCCCGTGGCCACCGACCGGCCGCCGGTCATGCACTACCTCAGGCTGGGAGCCCTTGCCGGGCTGCCCACCATCCTGGG